>NZ_JBDSWZ010000071.1:0-18762 GCF_039926425.1 Dokdonella sp. | reverse complement strand
ACTTTCGCGCTGACCTCGACCCGGTCGCGGTCCGAGAACTCCCAATCGATTTTGCCGAAGTAGAGATCCTCCGCGAACGGAATGTTTGTCGGTCCCAATTCCGCGACGGCATCGGCGGGTAGCAGCGATCGGACATCGATGCCGCCGATGTTGGCGACGCCCGGGATGACCGAACCGGGTGTGTCGAATCGTTTCGCTTCATAGGTGAAGAAGAAATGCAGCGTGTCCTGGATGATCGGGCCGCCCAGTGCAACGCCATATTCTTTTTCCTGGGACGGCACCTGCTTGCCGGCAGCGAGTTCGGAAGGAGTTTTCGAACGGAGTCCGTCGTCGGTAAACGTGTTGAACACTTCACCGTGGAAATCGTTGGTGCCCGATTTCGTTTCGGCGGTCACCGCCGCGCTCGAGACCTGGTCGTACTCGGCCTTGTAGTTCGACGTGATGACCTTGTACTCGCCGATGGCGAGCTGCGGGAATGGATTGCCCTGACTGAAGAACTGTCCCGATGCTCCGCCCTGATCTTTCACGTAGTTCTTCTGGCCGACTCCGTCGACGTAGACATTGATGCCGCCGGTATTCTGGCCGCCACCGCGCAACGTCGTGTTGCCATTCTGGTCGACGCTGAAAGCGACGCCCGGAATCGTATCGGCAAATTCAAGAAAATTCCGGGTGATCTGCGGGATGGTCTGGATCTGGCGTTGCGAGATCGTGCCGCCCACTTCGGACGTTTTCACTTCAGTCAGCGTCTGCGCAGTCACCACGACACCTTCGAGGGTGGTCGTCGCGGTGCTTGTGACGGCCGGACCACCAATGTCCAGAGAGGCCGTCGAGGCAACGGTCAACGTCACCGTCTGCTCGGTACCCGGTCCCGCGTCCACCTGGTAGGTGCCCGGTTGCAAACCAACGATCGTGTACGAACCGTCGTCACCCGCATTGGTACGGCGGACGCTTCCGGTTGCAATGTTCTTCGCGGTCACGGATGCCTTTGCGGGCGCCTTTCCGCGGAGCGTGGCGTCTGCCGACTGTGACCAGACGATCGACGGCATGAAACCGGTTGACGCGATCGCCGTCGTGATCAACGTGACCAGCAGTTTTTTCTTCAACAACGTTTGTCTGTTCATGACTCCCTCCCAAGTGGATCGATGGATGCCGTTTTTTTTGATGGATCAACTGCAGATCCGTCTGTCTGTCAGCCGCCTGATCGGCGTACGACGATTTCGCAACCGAGCGAAGACGGCAGTGCCGTCTCCTGTTCGGTGTGTTCGATTTGCCGTGCGAGTTCATCGAGCGCAGTGCGACCGAGGTCCGCAATGCTCACCCGCACGGTTGTCAGCGGCGGTGTCACGAACCGCGCGATCGGAATGTCGTCGAAGCCGGCGAGGGCGATGTCGTCCGGCACGCTGATGCCGAGCTCGCCCAGTGCGAACAGGCAGCCGATTGCCATCATGTCGTTCGCTGCGAAGATGGCCTGCGGCAGTTCACCGTGGTTGCGGATGTGCTTGCCGGCGCGGTATCCGCCGTCTTCGGTGAAGTCGCCGGCAAGGACGATTTCCGCTTGCCCAGGGAGAAGCGTGGCGAGCGTGTCGCGATAGCCGCGCAATCGTTCGTCCGCATCGAAATTGTTGGCCGGTCCGCCGATGAACGCGATGCGCCGATGTCCGCGTTCGATCAGATGACGGGTCATCATCGCGGAGCCACCGTAGTTGTCGATTGAAATCGAGCGATAGGTCTCGCCGCTGACGCGTGTGTTCATCAGCACGGTTGGAAGTCCGACCGGGAGATTGTCCGCCAGCATGTCCGCATCAGCGTGAGGAGACATGATCAGCAAGCCATCGACACGGCCGCGCAGAGCGCGCAGAACTTCACCGGCCTCCGACGCCGAGCCATGCGAACTGGAGACCAGCAAATGCAAACCGTGCGCGCGAGCAGCACTGTCCATGCCGCGAATCAATTCGGAAAAGAATTCGCCGTGCAGGTCGGGCAGCACCGCGCCAATGGTATGGGTGCGCCTGGTGATCAGGCTGCGTGCCGCGCCGTTGGGCATGTAGCGCAAGCGGGATGCGCATTCCAGAATGCGCTCGCGCGTGTCGTCGGCCATGCTCTTGTGACCGTTGAGTGCACGCGAAACGGACGCCACGGACACGCCGGCGGCCTTGGCCACGTCCTTGACAGTGATGCCCAACGTCACGAAGCCGCCCCTGACAGGATGTAATCGTTTACATCATCGCAGAAGTTAAAAAATTGTCATGCTGCGTTACAGCAGGTTTTTCTCTGCGGATTCGTCAGCGGTCTGCCGCATCCGCTCGCATCGTGACCTGCGTTGGCGCGCAGTCACGATGGTGTCTGGTCCGTAGCGAGCGCGTCGGATACGGGACTTGGGCGGAGCGAAGCGCGTGCACGCTTGGGTCGTAGCCGCACGAGTCGGATTTCGACCCGTGCACGCGCTCGTCCTCAGAACGTTTTCTCGAGTCCGAGATACAGCCCGCGCCGCGCGCCGAACTGCGGGGCGCCGACGCCAATTCCGGAACCATCGCGCAACTCGTACACCCGATCGGTCACGTTGATTGCAGCGAGCCGCACATCGAATTTTCCGACGGCTGCCGTGTCGAACGCGTGGTCGACCGAGAGGTTCACGGTGTAGTACTGCGGCAGATGCTCGCTGTTCGCGAAACCCGCGCGAAGGCCCGAGCCGTAGAGATAGTCGGCGCCGAATCGCGTGCCGTTCCACAGGTAGCTGACGCCGCCGGAGGACGCCAGGCGCTGGTCGTGGTCGAGGTGCACCCAGTGCGTCGCGATGTAGTCGAGTTCGTCCTGGTCGAAGTTGTACTGCCCGGTCACGACCTGCTTGCCCTGCGCGCGGCTGGACGACAGATTGAAATAGGCAGACAGGCCATCGTGGTCGTAGTTGGCGGTGAACTCGACTCCGCGAACCTTCCCGCGGGCGTAGTTGAACGGCGAGAAGATCAGCGCCGAGCCGAACTGGCCTTCGTCGAGCAGGTTGGCGACCTTGCGATAGTACGCATCGAGTCCGAGCGTGAGGTCGCTGCCGAACTTCTGCGAGATGCCCGCATCGAAATAATGCGAGCGCTCGGATCTCGTTTCTGCGTTGACGTCGGTCGGCAATGCATTGGTGGTGCCCTGGAACAGCGCGATATCGGACTGGGCGATGAGTTCCGCCGGCGGCGGCGTGAAATACCGCGCGTAGCCGGCGTGCAGTGTGGTCGTGTCACTCACGCGGTAGACCGCACCGAGGCGAGGGCTGATTTGTCCTTCGCTGACGTAGGCGTCGACCTTGTCCGCACGAACGCCATAGTTGATCGTCAGCGGGTCGCTGACCTGCCACTCGTCCTGCACGTAGAGGCCGTAGGTCTTTGCGGAGATGTGGGCGGCATTGTCGACGATGGTGATCGGCGTGGTGCTTGTCTGATTCCCGTCGGCATCGGCCGGGAACACCAGCGAGGTGTTGTTGGCGACCGGGTTTTCGTCGCTGACGTAGAGGCCGTAGCGCAGCGTGTGGGCGGTCCCGATCGCATTTGAAAAGTCGGCCTGGACTGTATTGGCGCGGTTGCTTCGCCCGATCGTGCCGGCGACGCCGTTGAACACCAGGTCGCCGATCGGGTCGGGCTGGTAGTCGACGCTGGTGTAGCGCTGGCCGAACGACACCTGGTAGCTGGTGTCGCCGAGCAGTCCCTGCAACGCGAGAACGCCGAAGCGCGTCTGCTCCGTCTGGCGTTCGTCGAGATGTGCCGAATCAAAGTCGGCCACGTCGCCAAGCTGGAACGCGGGCTCCTGGCCGGGATTGTTCGGGATCTGGAACCGGTTGTGCGTCGTGCCAAACATGAAGGACAGCCGGGTTGAATCGCCGAGCACGTAGGACAGCATTCCGAAGCTGCGTGCCTGCTGGGTGCGGTCGTGGATCGCGTCGCGCCCGGGGGTTGGATTTTCGATGCCGATGTCGCTCTGCAAAGTGCTCACGGTGACGAAACCGCTCCACGGGCCGTTGCTGCCGTACAACTCGGCCGACGGATTTACCGTACCGAATGAGCCGGTGGTCAGTCCGACGCTACCACCGACGGAGTCGCCGTCCTTTCCGGCGGCACCCGACTTCGTCGTGATGTCAACGATGCCGGCGGTGCGATAGCCATACTGGGCGGGCAGGGCGCCGGTGAGGAACGAGAGCGAATCGATCACGCGCACGTCCAGTCCCTGGCCGAATCCGCTGATGCTTTCCGGAATGATGGTGCCGTTGATGCGGTACTGCAGGTCGGCATGGTCGCCGCGTACGTGCAATTGACCGTAGGAGTCGTTCACCACACCGGGCGCCCGCAACAACAGCTGGTTGAGACCGGTCGAGTCGCCGAGCGGCATCTGCGCGATCGAGCTGCGGTCGAACAGGTACTGACTACTTCCAATGTCCGGCGACAGCTGGTTGCGCGCGTGATCGAGCTTGCCCACCACGCTGACCGTGCCGAGTGTCGGGTCATCGCTGGCCGCCGTGTACTTCGCGTTGCGTGATTCGCCCGTGCCTGGCTTGGAATCCGTGCTGTCCATGGTTAAGGCCATCGGCGGGGCAGGCGGAGCTGCCTGCGCCATGCCAGTGAGCGCGGCGACGATGGTGAGTGCCAGAGTGGTTTGATTCATGGGTATTCCACGCGGGTTGGAGAGAAGAGAGATATGTTATAACATACCGATCATCGGTCCCGCCCCATGCCTGAAGTCACGTTCAACGGCGTCAGGCGTCGCGCTCGCGCCTCAGGGCGGTTATGTTATAACGTCAGCAGAGAACGCCATGTCGACCACAGCACCCCGCCCATCCCTCGTTGCACGTTTCGCCGATCGCTTCGGCGCGACCGCGTCATTCCTGTGCGCTGTGCACTGTGCACTGCTGCCGTTGGTGATCGCGATCCTGCCTGCGCTGGGACTCAGTTTCCTCGCGGATCATCGATTCGAGCGGGCGTTCATCATTTTCGCGAGCGCGCTCGCGCTGACGACCCTGATCGTTGGATTCCGCCGTCACCAGCGGTTTTCGGCGTTCTGGTTTCTTGCACCGGGCATCGGATTTCTCGTTGCAGGCATCCTTGTCGACCTCGACAGCAGCATTGTTCTCCATTCGATTCTCGTCGCGATCGGCGGGACGCTGGTGGCGTGTGCGCACCTGATGAACCTGCGCCTCGCGCACGGACACGTGCACGGTCCCGCCTGCCTCCACTGAACGCGGTGCGATGTCCCGATTGGTTGCTGTCGTGAGCCGCGTGATTGTGTAACTGCACGACGCCTGCTTAGCATCGCCGCTGTTCTCAACACGGCGAGTCGATGAGCACTGATCACGCACCGCACACGCATCAACCCGGCGACGATCACGGCCATGGCCACGGGAACGCCAGCAAGCAAGGCCGCGAGTGGCGACTGCTGGCGGCGTTTGCGCTGACCCTCGCAGCCTTGCTGGTGGAGGCAGTGGGCGGATGGCTGTCCGGCTCGCTGGCCCTACTTGCGGATGCCGGCCATATGCTCGTCGATGCAGCCGCGCTGCTCTTCGCGTGGATGGGCGCGCGTTATTCGCGGCGGCCGGCCGATGAGCGACGGACCTTCGGTTACGCGCGCCTTGAAGTGCTGGTGGGGTACAGCAATGCGCTGGTGCAGTTCGTGCTGGTCGCGTGGATCGCGGTCGAGGCATTGATGCGACTGCAGGCTCCGCAGCCGATCCTGTCAGGAACAATGCTGGGAATCGCGGTCGTGGGCTTGGCGGTGAATGCGGTCGTGCTGTTCGCGCTGTCTGGCCACGATCACGACGATCTCAATACCGCGAGCGCACGCCTTCACGTCATCGGAGACCTGTTCGGCTCGCTCGGCGCGATTGCTGCCGCGTTGCTGATCCGCTGGTTCGGATGGCTGTGGGCCGACGCGCTGGTTTCGGTGCTGGTTTCGCTGCTGATTCTTGGGAGCGCGTGGCGCCTGTTGCGTCGATCGGCGCACATCCTGCTCGAAGGCGCGCCGGCCGGAGTCGACGACGAGCGTGTCGGCGTCGCTTTGCGCGCCGGCTGCGAGGGCCTCGAGGACGTCCACCATGTGCATGTCTGGCAACTTGCCGGCGGACGCTACGTTGCCACGTTGCATGCGCGGATGCTCGACGGCACCGACACTGATCGCGCGCTCGCCAGCATCCACGCTGTGCTGCGTGAACAGTTCCGCATTGACCATGCGACTGTGCAGGTCGAATCCGGCCGGTGTATCAGCGGTCCGTGCGGTTAGTCCTGCAACGGCCCGCGACAGTGCACTGGGCCAGTCCCATTCCTGCAAAGCGGCATGGTCCCGCACGCCACAGGTCGCAACGCTGCGCAGAGTCCAGCGATACGTGCACCAATCATTTGGCGGCCAGGCGCAGGCGAAGATCAGCCGCATAAGGTGACGCAAGCGCGTTGAGTTCGGGCTGGAATTCGGCGGCGAGCGCATCCGCTTCCATGGTCTTTTCCTGCGCGCGCAGCGCATTCACCAGCGCGACCTTGATTTCGAGCACACGCGGGTCGCCGGGAGGATGCGGCGGGCTCGCGACTGCAAGAGCCTCGCGTGCCAGCGCTTCCGCGGCGGCGTTCTGACCGAGAGCCAGCTTTGCGCGAGCGAGGGAAAACAGCGGTGCCCGCAATCGGAAATTGCCCGCCGGCAGAACGCGACGATCGACGTCCAGCGCAGCTGCTGCCGTTGCGGCGGCCGCAGGCGCGTCACCCGCGTCAAGCTGCGCTTCGCTCAGTTGCGCCTCCAAGCCGGCGAGCCACGGATTGGATTCGCCGGCGTTCGTCCGCGTCGCTTCGGACGCTTTCGTCAGCTCGCGCAGCGCATCGGCGTAGCGATGTTGCATGCGCAAGGCTGTGCCAACTCCGGCACGCGACAGGTTGAGCCACTGGGACGAGGGCGAGGAAGTCTTTTCCTGGATGAGCACTGCCCGCGCCAGCAGCGCCTGTGCCTCCTCGTACCGGCCGTCGAGGATCAGTGTACCGCCGAGGCTCGCCAGAGGAGTCGCGCTGTCAGGCGTATCGTTGGACCCCTGGTGCTTTGCCCAGATTGCCAGCGACTCGCGCGCCGCAGCTTCCGACTCCGCGAAGCGACCCAGTTCACGGTAGTCGCCAGAGATGAAGTTCCAGGCGAATGCAAGCGCATCGGGTCGCGTGGTTCCTATTCTCCTGAGCGTATCGTCGCGCAGTGCGATCCGTTGTGCCAACGCCTCGGAAAAACGTCCCTGAAGCTCGATGGCGCGGATCACGTTTGATCGGGCACTGCGTGCATTGTCGCTTTCCGGCGCCAATTGATCCGCGATCGCGAGAGTTTCGCGTTGCGCCGCCTCCGCACCCGCGAGGTCGCCCGAGTGAAGGAGCATGAGACCAAGGTCGTTGTACGCACTGCCGAGGTCGAGCGATGGTCCGCTGCGGATCTGCTTCCAGGCTGCGATTGCGTGGGTGAACGCCTGGCGCGAATCCTCGTAACGCCCGAGCTCATCGAGGGCATGCGCGAGCAAGGACCATTCGCCCGCGACGATCGCATGGTTTTCTCCCAGGGAAACGCGGTCAGCGGCGAGCGACTCGCGTGCGATCGCTTCCGCGCGCGGTGCATCGCCATTGCGCATGTGCGCCAGACCCATCGCATAGCGCGCTTCGGATGCCAGTTCGATCGAGTTGTCGGTGGAAGTGCTTGCGTAAGCAAGCGCTTCCTTCGCGTACGCAAGCGCCTTGGCCGGGAATCGTATGTCCATTTCCATCCACGATTGCGTCAGGAGATTGCGTGCTTTCACGTCATCCGGAACGCCAGGATCGTGATTCAGTGCGAGCGCCTGTTCCAGCAAGCGCTTCGCCGCAACACCATCGCTGATGCTGGTGTAGAGCTTGCCGATCAATCCCGTCAGTTCAGCCCGGATCGCCACGTTCATGTCGACCGCGGTTGCAAGCTGATGCTCGCCTTTCTCCAGCAACTGCTTCGCGGTGAACGGCTGGCCCTGGTTCTCGTCGGGATTGGCCTGTTCGAACACGCCCACCAGAAATTTGCGGACTGCTTGCGCTCGTTGTGCCTGTTCGCGCGCGATGTGCGCCTGATGAAAGCTGATGATCGCGGCCGCGAGGCTGATCCCGAATGCCAGCAGTGCTGCCGACAGGGCGTAGCGATTGCGGCGCGCGAATTTGCGAAGGCGGTACCAGCGGCTGTCGCCCCGTGCAGCGATCGGCCGACCGGCGAGGTAGCGTCGAATGTCTGCGGCCAACGCCTCGGCAGATTGATAGCGGCGGTGCTGGTCATGCGCGAGCGCGGTGAGCACAATGCGATCGACATCGCCGCGCAAGGCGCGCCGAAGCAAGCGTCCGGTGGTTCGATCGAGCGCCGCGCTGGGACCCACCGGCTCGGCTCGGTCGGATCCGGTTGAGCCGGAACGTGGCGGGCGCGTGCCGGCCAGCAGCTCGTAAAGCAACACACCCAGTGCATACACATCGGTCGCCGTCGTCACCGCACCTCCGACGAACTGCTCCGGGGCTGCATAATCAGGCGTGAGCAGTCGTGCGAGAGTTTGCGTCGGGTCCGATTCATCCGTCGCGGCGAGAACTTTCGCAATGCCGAAGTCCAGCAGTTTCGGTACACCCTCGGCCGTCACGAAGATGTTCGAGGGCTTGAGGTCGCGGTGTACCACCAGATTCTGATGCGCGTACTGCACGCCGTCGCAGACCGCAAGAAACAGTTCCAGCCGCGCACGCAGGTCCAGCTCATGCGTGCGCACGTGATCGGTGATCGTGACGCCTTCGACATATTCCATCACGAGGTACGGCGAGCCGGCGTCGTCGACACCGCCGTCGATCAGATGCGCGATGTTCGCGTGATCGAGGCGCGCGAGGATTTGGCGTTCCTGGCGAAACCGCTGTAGAAGCCCGGGAGTCGGGTAGGCGAGCTGCTTGACCGCGACACGGTGCTCGAAATGCCCGTCGCTGCGCTCGGCGAGCCACACGTCTCCCATTCCTCCGACCCCGATGCGCCGCAAGACCCGGTATGGCCCGAACTGGAGGGGTGGAGCGTCGGCGGCCGTATCCGGGTTGCCCAAGCCGTTCGTGTTTGCCGGTGATTTCTCGAGGAATCCCGCGGCCAGCGCGTCGGCCTGCAAGAGGAGGGAAACCCGTGAGCGCAGCTCGTGGTCGTCCGCGCAGGCGGCGGCAACCCAAGCCTCGCGTTCGTCGAGTGGCATCTCCACTGCCTGATCGAACAATTCAGAAACGCGTTGGCGGCTCATTGCGCCTTCTCGCAGGAAATCCATCGGTTCCCTTTTCTTACGTGAAAGAGGCCCTGATTACGCCGTCGGATGCAGGGCTGCATAGAGCAGCGCTTTCGCGCGGCGCCAGTTGCGGTTGAGCGTGCGTTCGCTCACTCCCTGCAACGTCGCGATGTCGCCGATATCGAGATCGGCGAAGAAGCGCATTTCCACCAGTTCGGCCAGCCGCGGATCCTCAATGCCAAGCTGGGTCAGTGCGCTGTCCAGGCGCAACAGTTCGTCGGGCCCGAGTTCCTGGTCGGCGACATCGATCGCCTCACTGATCTCGACCATCTGCAGGTTTTCGCCGCCGCGCTTTTCCGTGATGCGCGCTCGTGCATGGTCGATCGCGATCTGCCGCATGGCTTTCGCCGCGAGCGCGAAGAAGTGCCGTCGGCTGTGCAGCAGGTGGCCCTCGGGCCGCGCGAGCTTTAGATACGTCTCATGCACCAGGCCGGTTGTGTTGAGCGTGTGCCCGTAGGACGCGGCAAGCTGCTTGCGGGCAAGGACCTTCAATTCGTTGTACACCTTCTCGAACAGCGCCTGCACGGCTTTGCCATCGCCGCTGCCAGCCGCCTCGATCAGTGCCGTGACATCGCCACTCGTCATTCACCCGGTCCGCTATCGCCTCGAGGCGAGTATAGACGAGCGGTGGCCGGGTCGAATCCGGACGGCTGCATCGGTCGGATGCGTTGCGCCGAGGCAGTTTTCCGCTCGGCACCCGCGCCTTGAGCATGGCCTCCCGGGAGACAGCGCAACAGGGGAATGGCCTCTTTTCTTGCATAGCCCCCACAGGCTGCTATCCTGCGCGCCCAATCCACATCCGCGAATAAAGAGCAGTCATGGGCAGAGGCGACCGCAAGACCAAGAAAGGCAAGATCTCGATCCGCAGCTACGGCAATGCCCGTCCGCACGCGGAGAAGAAGGAAGCCGGTGCAAAGCCCGCCGTCGCGAAGACGGTTGCCAAGCCCGCCGTGAAAAAGGCGGCGCCGGTGAAGAAGGCCGCAGCGAAAAAGTCCGCCTGACGCAGGTTGCCGGGCGGGAGCGTCGCCACGCGCGGCGCTGCCGGCCGCATGCAATCGCGCGGTGCATGCCACGCGAATCGCGTTGAACCGACACCGATCGACCGCACATGGCTGCAAAATCGCGCAAATCCGACCGTAGCGGGTGGACGAGGCGTATTCGCCAGCGGCCGCGATTCCATATCGCGGTAGGCTTGTTCGTCGTCCTGTTCGGGGCGCTGGAGTTCCTCAAGGTGCCCGCTGGCCGATCGCTGCTGCTCGCGTTCGATGCGTCGGCCCTCGCGTTTCTCGCAATGCTCGGGCACATGTTCGCGGGGGCGAGCAACGCGGCAATCCGCGCGCGCGCGCGCGAAGAAGACCAGGGACGATACGGTATTCTTCTCACCGGCGTGTCGCTCTCGACGATCGTGCTCGTCGCACTGGGGCTGGAGCTCCATGCGGCGAACGGCGGGGGATTGCCGGAAATCCTGCTTGCCGCCAGCACGTTGATGCTGTCGTGGCTCTTCATGAATGCGATGTTCGCGGTCCACTACGCGCACGTCTACTACGGCGACGACATGCTCGCCAAAAAATGCGGCGGGTTGCAGTTTCCGGGCGCCGAAGACCCGGATTACTGGGACTTCGCGTACTTCGCGATCGTCATCGGAATGACCTTTCAGGTGTCCGACGTGCAGATCGTCGACCGCAGTCTGCGGCGCGCGGTTTTGATCCAGAGCATGATCGCCTTCTTCTTCAACGTGATCATCATCGCGATCACCGTCAACGTCGTCGCAGGCAAGGCATGAGGCGGGGCGGAAGCCGAAATACAGGCCTCGAAAGCCGTCCAGTTGCGCTTCAACGAAAAATTAGCGTTCTCCAAATTTTGGGCGTATAGTCGTTCGCACTGTGTTTGCAAGGGTCACTTTGAACCGTGGCCTGATGCAGTTGATCTGACGATCCGCTCCATCGCTTCGCCTCGCAAGCTCCCTGCAATCCAGTCTCGGTACGGATGATTCCGGCCGTGATTTCATCAATCAGTTTCAGGAGTTTCAAAGATGTCGAATCGTCAGAACGGTACGGTCAAGTGGTTCAACGACGCAAAGGGTTTCGGCTTCATCACCCCGGAAAGCGGTCCCGACCTGTTCGTGCATTTCCGCGCGATCCAGGGCAGCGGCTTCAAGTCGTTGCAGGAAGGACAGCGCGTCAGCTTCGTCGCCGTGCAGGGCCAGAAGGGCATGCAGGCTGATCAGGTCCAGGTGATCTGATCCCACGCGCGAGCGTGCTGGGACATCAAACCCCGGGCGGCGACGTCCGGGGTTTTTTCATGGGGTCGGACGCCGGCCATTCGGTGGTCCCGCGGACAATCGTGTGGGATCGACCTCCGACCCAGACGTGTTGCCCATCGATTCGGATCACGATCGATGCATCGCGCCCGATTTCGCGTCCCTGGCTGACCCGGTAACCGCGCGCCAGCGGCCCGTTGGGTTCACGCAATCCGATCCACGCGGCAATCAGGCCATTCGCTGCACCGGAGGCGGGATCTTCGACGATACCGACGCCCGCCGGAAACGCGCGCACCACGAGATCGTATCCGGGGTCGTCGTCGGTCGTTCGGGCAGCACGCGCGAATGCGCACAATCCGAGGCAGTCCGTGGTACGGGCCAGTTCCGCGATGGTGGCATGGTCCGGTGCCCAGGCTCGGAGCGCGGCTTCCGTTGCAAATTCGGTCACCCACCAGCGGCGGCCACCCTCGACGAATGCCGGGGGCAACGCACCGGGTTCGATATCGTTTAGCAGCGTTTTGAGCAGCGGTTCGCCGTCGGTTCCCTCGCGGATGACGCGCGCAGGCGGTGCCTGCACGAACAACTGCTGAATTCGCGCGTCGTGCTCGACGCGGATCGGCAGCAGACCGGCGCGGCATTCCTGCACGAGCCCACCATCCCGCAGCGGTGCGAATTGCGTCTCGAGCACAGCGTGGGCGCTGCCGATCGTCGGGTGGCCGGCAAACGGAATCTCGCGCGTGGGCGTAAAGATGCGCAGGAGATAACTCGCGTCGGGGTTCGACGGCGCGAACACGAAGGTCGTTTCGACCAGGCCAGTCCACGCAGCGAACGTCTGCATGTCCCCATCGCTCCATCCCTGCGGATCGACGACGACGCCCAGCGGGTTTCCGCCTCCGGCGCTGTGGGAAAACACATCGACTTGCAGATAGTGCGGAAAGCGGGTCATACGGCGTCGTGTGATGAAGGGACATGGATCATACCGTCGCGTTCCGCATGCGGCGAGCGATGGGGCATGGCATGCTCGCCACCCGACATGAAGAGGGTTTCTCCGTAGCGAACCAGGCCCGGCTCGCGATTCCGTTGACGAGCCGGCGCGGCAGGGCCGTCTACAAGAGCCGCGATGACTGCGTCACTTCTTTTCCCTTTCCACTGCCAAGGAACACTTCGTCCGTGTTGACCGTCAATTTCGTCATCATCGCCATCACTTGCGTCATCTCGTTCATGGCATTTTCGAATGCGCAGCTCATCGATCGACTGATCCTGTGGCCGCCGGCCATCACACGCGCAAAGGAATACTGGCGCCTTGCGACCTGCGGGTTGATCCACGCCGATCCGCAGCACCTGATCTTCAACATGATCACGCTGTATTTTTTCGGGCGTCTGGTGGAACCGTTTCTGGCAACACGCATCGGCGCGATTGGCTATGCGCTGTTCTATGTCGTCGGACTGGTGGTGTCGAGCCTGCCAAGTTACCTCAATCACCGGAACGATCCGGCGTATCGAAGCCTCGGCGCATCAGGCGCCGTTTCGGCGGTGTTGTTCGCTTTCATCGTATTGCAGCCGTGGGCGACGATCTACGTTTTCGTGCTGCCGATTCCTGCGGTGATCTACGCAGTGCTGTATCTCGCTTATACCTTCTACATGGATCGTCGCGCATCCGACCGCATCAACCACAGCGCGCATCTGTGGGGCGCGGTCTACGGGATGCTGTTTCCGGTACTGATCGAACCGGCGGTACTGCCGCGCTTCTTCCAGTTGCTGGTCCATCCGACGTTCCAGAGATTTGGCTGAGCACCCGGAAAGGCAGGGACTGCAGTGTCGTCGCGGACGCGCGTGATCAATCCCGCCGAGTCGTGACAAACGGTCGCGAGCAAGCGACGCTCACGCCCTCTGCGCGAATTCCTTCATCGTAGGTTGTCGGGTGGAGGAATAACTTGCCGGACCGTCGCGACGTGCGACGCCATCGCTCGGCTTCACCCATCGCGCCGTCGAGTGGGTCGCTGTGCGGTCGACCAGCCGCCTCCATCAAGAAAAGGTGTTCCAGATGACAATGCTCAAACTGCCGATGCGCGACGCTCTGCGTCTGGTGCGCGCAGGCAAGGTGACTGAGGCGACAAAGCTCATCAAAGGAGCGCTGACGGGCCGAGACGAGTCACGGCAGTCTCCGATCGATGTCGAGTTCGAGATCATCGACCGGGACACATCCGACTTTTCGAGCCAACGATCGTCCGGCCGGACGGTGCACGACGATGCGACGTCGACGACGGACGAACCGCAGGTCGCCCAAGCGGAGTCACACAGGTCGGCACGGTCTGCAAGATTCGAAGCAGGCGTGTTCGCCAATGCGTCCGGCTTGCGAAGCTACAAGTTGTGGAGTCCTGCAGACGCGTCGAGCCGAACGTCCACTTCGTTGATCGTCATGTTGCATGGATGCACGCAGGACGCCGATGACTTCGCGATCGGAACCCGGATGAACGCGCTGGCCGAACGCGGCGGCTTTCATGTCTTGTATCCAATCCAGTCGGCGTCTGCGAATTTCAATCGCTGCTGGCAGTGGTTTCGTGCGGAAGACCAGCATCGCGACGCTGGTGAGCCATCGATCATCGCCGACCTCACGCGCAAGATCGTGGCTGACCATGCGATCGACCCGGCGCGCGTGTTCGTGGCCGGCCTTTCCGCTGGCGCGGCAATGGCGGTGATCCTCGGAAGAACCTATCCCGACGTGTTTGCAGCGGTGGGATCCCACTCCGGTTTGCCCTATGGATGCGCGGACAACGTGCCGTCGGCGATGGCGGCGATGTCGGGCCAGCCGCGCTCGACAAGATCGCGACCGGGGAACACGTCGAACGATTCAGCCCAACCCCGTCCGGGCATTGCAATTCATGGCAACCGGGACACGACGGTCGTGCCGGCGAACAGCGACGCGCTCGTCGCGCAGTGGGCGAAGGCGTATGCAGATCGCGGACGGCCTTTAGGGGCAACCGCTGTCCGCGGTCCAACGTCCGATTGCTCACGATTTGCGACGGCGAACGGCGAGGTGCTCATTGAGCAGTGGACGATTCCCGGCGCCGGCCATGCCTGGTCGGGCGGCGATGCGCGCGGTACGTACGCTGTGGCAGACGGACCGGACGCATCGCAATTGATGGTGGATTTTTTCACCCGAATCGGCAGCAGTCCTGCACGCTAGAAACACGCGAGCGCAAGCTGGCGAAACGATGGAGGGTGGGGCGGCTGGAATGCCGGATCCGCCCCCCGCATCGATTTCATTCCGGTACCGCTTCACCCGATCCGCCAAGCTCCTTGGGAAAGTCCTTCAGCTTGGGAAGTCCGTCGTGCATGCGGAGGACCGTTTCGCTGTAATTGACGTGCACGCCCGCTTCGAATGCCACCCCGGGAATCGTCGCGGCATACACGTCGACCAGGCCAAACCCCGGATGATCGGTCATCACGTGACCGCCGCACTTCGTGCAGAACTTGCGTTCGCTGCTCGGGTTCTTGGCAAACTGTCCGATCGAGTCCGCACCCTTCGTGACCTTGACGTTCTCCGGCTTCCACAGCGTGAATGCGTTGACTGGACCCGCTGACCAGGAGCGGCACGATTCGCAGTGGCAATAGCCCATCGCTTCCGGCGCACCGGTGACTTCGAGCTGGACTGTTCCGCAGAAGCAGCTGCCGCTATGTGTTGTCGTCATGATGAACCTCGCTGGTTGGTCGCTTCAGGGGAGGCGCGAGTGCCGCAGACTCGCAACCGTTCGTGACGCCGCATGGATCGCGAAATCTGTGTCGCCAATTCATGGCTTCGACGCGGACGACACGCGCGCGAGCAATTTTCCAATCGCCGGCGTCCACAACGACCAGTCGTGCCGGCCAGGAAGCATCATCACATGGTCGGCCGAAAGTTGCGGACTCATCAGTTCAATCGGCACACGAAAGGGTTCGTTGTCGCCATAGGCCAGCCACACTGTGCGTGCCCGCTCCGGCTCGTCGGACCATCGCTTGAGCGTGCGCCACAGCTCGTGCTGGAACGTTTCCGAGGACACCGCTTGCGGCGGGCCGGCATTCCAGGATGCCAGGCCGCCCGCACTGCGGATCTCGTTCTGGATGGGATCGTCGCCGAGATAGGGTGAGAAGAGCAGCAGTCCATCGATCTGTCCGGGGTACTCGCGCTCGTAAAGCACCGCCCCCATGCCGCCGAGCGAAATGCCGGCAATCCAGATTTGGCCGCGATGCCTCGCACGCACAGGTTCGATCACTTCGTCATGCAGTCGCTGAGTCGCATGGCCCTGACGGTAGAACGGCATCGTGAGACCGGTCAGGACGACATCCGCATCGGGCCATGCACTCTGGATGGTCTGGGCGACATTGAGGCGCTGCATCGATTGAAGGTCATCGCCGCGTCCCGGCAGCATGACGACGGTCCGTCGCACGGCGGCAGGTGCCGGGAAATCCGCTGTTGGAATCGGGCGGGTGACGTCGCCGCCAGTCGCGCATGCCGTCAACCAAAGCGCCATTGCAACGGCCAACAATCGGATCCCCTGACCAGCGTTGGATGGAATCCAATGTCGGGCTACTTCGAGAAAAGAACGCGAGCGCGCCCGCTCTTGCGCATGAATTTCAAAGCACATCACCGGGTTCGTGGCCATCAATGCGTTCCTCGCGTGCGCAGCTCTGATGAAATAGCAAATGTCGCATGACGACGGCGTGAACGCTGCCCGTAACTGCGCTCGCGACAGACTTAAGGCGACTCGGGGACGGCTGCATTGTGATTGGTGGGCATCATGCTGACCCTGCGAGGCGGGGCCAACCGCGGACGCGAACAGAAATTCGCCGTTCCGCTGGCAGCCAGCTTCGGTCGGTAGTATCAGGACATTCTCGAAAGAGATCACCTGAGGGGATTCACCATGTCCGAAGATATCGCCAAGACGCCCGCCGATCACGTGGCAGATACGTTGTTGCAGCTGAAGGAGATGCGGCATTACTCGAAAGGCAACGTTGAACGCCTGACGGCAGCGTGGATGTTGTTCGACGGCGAGCTGTCGAACCTGAAGCAAACCTCGAAGATCGACGATCTGATGAACCGCCAGGGGCAGTTGCATGACGCGCTCGAGGCGGTCATTTCGGACCTCGAGGAGATCCATCTTTCCATGCAGCCGGCCGCCGTCGAGGAATAGATCGGGCCAGG
Organism: Dokdonella sp.; assembly: GCF_039926425.1. Taxonomy (GTDB): domain Bacteria; phylum Pseudomonadota; class Gammaproteobacteria; order Xanthomonadales; family Rhodanobacteraceae; genus Dokdonella_A. The sequence continues at coordinate 2,025 of NZ_JBDSWZ010000071.1, read as the reverse complement.
GGAGGTTGCACCGATCGCAGTGACTCCGTGGACGCAGAGTCCAGTCGTCACTGGTGGTTTGGCTGCGGGGGCAATCGCTGTACCATCGATCAGGTATGCCGAGCCCAGCCAATCTGTTCGCCCTGATCGTTTTCAGCGTGGTCGGTTTCGCGATGTTCGGCTATGCGCGACAGCAGGGACGCTGGAAAATGGCTGGAATCGCCGTTGCGATGATGGTCTATCCGTATTTCGTCGACCAGACCTGGCTGCTCTACACAATCGGATTGGCTCTATGCACGGCGATGTTTCTGATAAGGGAGTGACCACTCGGGATCGCTGGCATGCGAACCGGGATGCCGAGCGCAACCGGTGTTCAGCCTGCATGGCATTGCGATGGGACAAGAAACCTCATGACGATTGAACTCCGCATGTTGGCGTGGGCGACGGCTCTTGGCATCGCCCACGTGCTCCTTGCTGCTGCGCTGGCGACGATGCAGCGTGGCCTTCGGTGGAACGCAAGTTCGCGCGACGGAGTCGCAGAGCCGCTGGTGGGCGTCGCGGCGCGCGTCGATCGTGCATCGCGAAATTTCCTCGAGACGTTTGTGTTTTTCGCGGCCGCGGTGTTGGCGGTGGTGGTTGCGCAGAAAACCTCCGAGTGGACTGCTCTTGGTGCGCAAATCTATTTCTGGGCTCGGGTGGCATATCTGCCGGTGTATGCCGCGGGCATTCCCTATCTGCGCACGCTGATCTGGGCTGCGGGTTTTTACGGCATGCTCCAGGTCATCGAAGCGCTGTTCTGACCGCGCGATCTGCACGCGTTCATCGCGCGATGGACAGAGCGACCGCCTCCGCAACCTTGATGCCGTCCACGGCAGCGGAAAGGATCCCGCCGGCGTATCCGGCGCCTTCGCCGGCTGGATAAAGTCCTCTGGTGTTGATGCTCTGGAAATCGTCGCCGCGCCGGATCCGGATGGGCGACGACGTTCGCGTTTCGACGCCGGTGAGCAGCGCATCCGCCATCGCGAATCCCCGGATCTGCCGGTCGAATGCGGGTAGCGCCTCGCGGATCGCGGCAATCGCATAGTCGGGTAGCGCAGTATCCAGCTCACCCAGATGCACGCCCGGTGTGTACGACGGGAGCACCGCTCGAAAAGAGCTCGACGCCCTTCTTGCCAGGAAGTCGCCAACCAGCTGGCCTGGCGCGTTGTAGGTTCCGCCGCCGAGCGTGAACGCGCGTGCCTCGAAGTGGCGTTGCAGCGCGATGCCGGCAAGCACTCCGTCGCCGTACGGCGCGAAATCTTCTGGCGTGATGCCAACCACGATGCCGGCATTTGCATTGCGTTCGTTGCGCGAATACTGGCTCATGCCGTTGGTCACGACGTGGCCGGGCTCGGATGCTGCGGCGACCACGGTACCGCCCGGGCACATGCAGAAGCTGTACGCCGAACGGCCATTGCGCGCGTGATGTACGAGTTTGTAGTCGGCCGCGCCAAGCAGCGGATGACCGGCTTGCGAACCAAAGCGTGCCTGGTCGATCAGCGACTGCGGATGTTCGATGCGGAAACCAACCGAGAACGGCTTCGCTTCGATGTACACACCGCGCGCGTGCAGTCGCTCGAATGTATCGCGCGCGCTGTGTCCAACGCCGAGCACGACATGGTCTGCGCGCAACTCTTCGCCGCTGGCGAGAACGACACCGCGCATCTGTCCATCATCGATCAGCAGGTCGTCGACGCGACACCCAAAGCGGATGGTCCCGCCGAGCGACTCGATTGTCGCGCGCATGCGTTCGACCATCGTGACGAGGCGGAACGTGCCGATGTGTGGTTTGGACACGTACAGGATTTCGTCCGGAGCGCCCGCCTTGACGAACTCGGTCAGCACCTTGTGCCCGTGATGGCTCGGATCGCGAATCTGGCTGTATAGCTTTCCGTCGGAGAACGTGCCCGCGCCGCCTTCCCCGAATTGCACATTCGACTCCGGATCCAGTTCGCGCTTGCGCCACAACCCAAACGTGTCGACCGTTCGTTCGCGCACTGCCTTTCC
>NZ_JBDSWZ010000070.1:0-40645 GCF_039926425.1 Dokdonella sp. | reverse complement strand
CCCATGCCTTCCAGAGACTTCAAGCGTTCCGACCGCGTCTCCGCAGAACTGCGGCGCGAGATTGCATTGCTGGTGCATGCAGCCGTTCGCGAGCATGCGCTGCCGTCGGTCAGCGTGTCAGATGTCGAAGTCACGCGTGACCTTGATTCGGCGACGATCTACGTCACCGCGTTGATTGGAGACGAATCGAAGGAAGCAGTGTCGGCGCTGAACGAGTTGGCGAAGGAATTCCGCCACGTCCTGTCGCAGTCGATGAAGCTTCGCCGTGTTCCCGAATTGCGCTTCAAGTACGACGATTCGGTCGACAAGGGCGAGCGCATCGAAAAATTGCTGCGCGATCCAAACGCCTGATGTTTCCTTCCCCGCAGCGCGGGGGAAGGTGCCGAAGGCAGATGGGGGGCGCTCTTGATCCGAGGGTGCGCTCCAACGAATAGCGCTCTCTTCTCCACGTGCAACTTGCCCCGCTGTGCAGGGAAGGGAAGCGGTGTGGAATCTGTCGGAGCGGCTTCAGCCGCTTTTTTCTGGTGACGACGTGTCGAAGAATTCCAGCGGACGCGCCGCGTGGCGCAACGTCAGCGGCATCGTGCTGTTCGACAAACCTGCAGGCCTGAGCTCCAATCAGGCATTGCAGAAAGTCCGCTGGCTGTTTCGGGCGGACAAGGGCGGCCATACCGGCAGCCTCGATCCGCTCGCCACAGGCCTGTTGCCGATCTGCTTCGGCGAAGCGACGAAGATCGCCGGGCTTCTACTCGGATCGCGCAAGGCCTACGAAACCGAGTGCCTGCTCGGAGTCACGACAACGACCGAAGATGCCGAGGGGGAGATCGTCCTCACGCGTGATGTGCCGGCGATCGACGACGTCCGGATCGAGGCGGAACTCGCCAGGTTGACCGGTCGCATCACGCAGATTCCTCCAATCTACTCCGCGCTGAAGCAAGCCGGCGTTCCCCTCTACAAGCGCGCGCGACGTGGCGAGGATGTGACTGCGCCGGCGCGGGAAGTGGATGTCCATCGCTTCCGGTTGCTCGAACGCGCTGGCGATCGTCTGCGGCTGCAGGTGGAATGCGGCTCCGGCACGTATGTGCGCAGCCTCGTGCGCGATCTCGGTGAACAGCTGGGTTGCGGCGCGCACGTCACCGCATTGCGCCGGCTGTGGGTCGAGCCGTTCCGAACCCCTTTGATGATCACTCTCGAAGCCTTGGAGGAGCTGGCCGCGGCGGGCCCGTCGGCGCTCGACCGGCACCTCATCCCTCTCGAAGATGGTCTCGCAGGCTATCCGCAGGTCGTCATCGACGCGCTGCAGGTGCAGCGGCTGCGTCAAGGTCAAATGATCGAATCCGCCGATGCACCGCCAGGACGGTGCGTCGCGATCGATGACGAAGGTCGTGCCATTGCGCTGGTCGAATATGCGGCGGAAGGCCGATTGCGGCCCTTGAGAGGCTTCAACCCGACCTGAGCCGTGCGCACGCCACTCTCGTCCGACTGCGAACATGAGTTTCGCGAGCCTCAAACCGAATGCCCGGGCTGCAATTTGCAATTGGTTTTACCCGGAGTGGCCTCAACGCGGTCAAATGCTTGTTCCTGAACCCCTGCGCCCGCTAAAATACCCCGTTCCCTACCATTGTCCGACCAACCCTGCGGGGCTTGCGAACGACCATTGCCGCGCGCTGCGGCGGTCCGGCATCGACGCCGTATCGCTTGCCCTGCCGGTTCCATCACGACCGCGATCGTCTTCACCATCGAGTCGTTTGTGCGAGTGGTCGTTCGCAAGTCTCGCCATTGCTTCTAGGATTCATTGAAATGCCCCTTTCCAACGAACAGACCAGCAAGATCATCACCGACTACGGTCGCGTCGCCAACGACACCGGTTCGCCGGAAGTCCAGGTGGCGCTGCTGTCCGCCCGCATCGAAGACCTCAGCAAGCATTTTGCCGACCACGCGAAGGATCATCACTCGCGTCGTGGGCTGCTGAAAATGGTCAACCAGCGTCGTCGCCTGCTCGGTTACCTCAAGACGAAGGACAATGACCGGTACAAGACGCTTATCGAGCGCCTCGGTCTCCGCCGATAGGACAATGCGCGTTCGTTCGCGAACGCGAAGATTCAGGGTGGGTCAGTAGTGGCCGCACTTGTTTTTTCATGCGTTCATCCGTGAACGCGAAGATCAAGAGCGGCCATCCATGGCCGCACTTCTCCAACAAGACAAGCAGGACACATCAACGTGGCGAAAGTCAGCAAGTCATTCCAGTACGGTAGTCATGAAGTCACGCTGGAGACGGGTGAAATCGCCCGCCAGGCCGGTGGCGCCGTTCTCGTCAGCATGGGCGGGACCGTCGTTCTGGTGACCGCAGTCGCGGCGACCAAGGCACGCGAGGGACAGGATTTCTTTCCCCTCACCGTCGACTACGCGGAAAAGTTCTATTCGGCCGGTCGCATCCCCGGTGGCTTCTTCAAGCGCGAAGGACGCCAGACCGAAAAGGAAACGCTGACCTCGCGACTGATCGACCGTCCGGTGCGTCCGCTGTTCCCGGAAGAGTTCAAGAACGAAGTGCAGGTCATCGCGACGGTCGTTTCGATGAACCCGGAAGTCGATGGCGACATCCCCGCGCTGCTCGGCGCGTCGGCCGCGTTGATGCTCGCCGGCATCCCGTTCAAGGGTCCGATCGGCGCTGCCCGCATCGGCTACACGAACGGTGCGTACATCCTCAACCCGACAGCCGCGCAGACCGCGACCTCCGACCTCAACCTCGTCGTTGCCGGCACCGCCAACGCGGTGCTGATGGTTGAATCGGAAGCGAAGTTGTTGAGCGAAGACGTGATGCTCGGCGCGGTGGTGTTCGGTCACCAGCAGATGCAGGTCGCGATCGACACGATCAACGCGTTTGTCGCCGAAGCCGGTCGCAAGACATTCAAGTGGGAAGCGCCGGTGCGCAACGAAGCGCTGTACAGCGCGATCGAAGGCGCAATCGGAACGCGTTTCACCGACGTGTTCCAGATTCGCGACAAGCTGGCCCGTCGCGATGCGGCATCCGCGTTGAAGTCGGAAGTGAAGGCCGCGATTGCAGAGAAGTCGGCTGCCGGTGGCTGGAGTGATGCCGACATCGGCGCCGCGTTCGGCGACGTCGAATACCGCACGCTGCGTGATGGCGTTCTGAAGACCAAGGTGCGCATCGATGGACGCGCGCTCGACACGGTCCGGCCGATCACCGCACGCGTCGGCGTTTTGCCGCGCACCCATGGCTCGGCTCTGTTTACGCGCGGCGAGACGCAGGCGCTGGTCGTCGTCACGCTCGGCACCACGCGCGACGCGCAGATCATCGACGCGCCCGAAGGCGAGTCGAAGGATCCGTTCCTGTTCCACTACAACTTCCCGCCGTTCTCGGTCGGTGAAACCGGCCGCATGATGGGCCCGAAGCGGCGCGAAATCGGCCACGGCCGTCTCGCCAAGCGCGGCGTCCAGGCGGTCAAGCCGTCGATCGAGTCGTTCCCGTACGTGCTGCGCGTGGTCTCCGAGATCACCGAGTCCAACGGTTCGTCGTCGATGGCGTCGGTGTGCGGTTCGTCGCTTGCGATGATGGATGCGGGCGTTCCGCTGACCGCGCCGGTCGCCGGCATTGCGATGGGTCTTGTGAAGGAAGGCAACGACTTCGTCGTGCTGTCCGACATCCTCGGCGACGAGGATCACCTCGGCGACATGGACTTCAAGGTCGCCGGTACCGAAACGGGTATCAGCGCGCTGCAGATGGACATCAAGATCGACGGCATCACCGAGGAAATCATGCGCGCCGCGCTGGCCCAGGCCAAGCAGGGTCGCCTGTATATCCTCGGCGAGATGGCAAAGTGCCTCACCACCTCGCGTACCGAGATGAGCGAGTTTGCGCCGCGTCTGATCACCATGAAGATCCATCCGGACAAGATCCGCGAAGTGATCGGCAAGGGCGGCACCACGATCCGCTCGATCACCGAGGAAACCGGCGCAACGATCGACATCAATGACGACGGCACGGTGATCATCGCCTCGGTCAACCGTGAAGCGGGTGACGCGGCGAAGAAGCGCATCGAGCAGATCACCTCCGACGTCGAGCCGGGTCGCATCTACGAAGGCAAGGTCGCCAAGCTGATGGACTTCGGTGCATTCGTCACGATCATGCCGGGCAAGGATGGCCTCGTGCACGTGTCGCAGATCTCCAGCGAGCGCGTCGAGAAGGTGTCCGACAAGCTGAAGGAAGGCGACATCGTCAAGGTCAAGGTGCTCGAAGTCGACAAGCAGGGCCGCATCCGCCTGTCGATGAAGGCAGTCGAGGAAGACGAAACGGCGTCGACCTGATTTTTGCAGTTGTCCTGAAAAAAGGCGGGCCATGTGCCCGCCTTTTTTTTGTGCGTGATCTGCTCGGATGGTTTACGGATCGCGTCGTTGGCGATCGATGCAGTCGTTACCCCGCTTCGCGCATCGTCCCGAGCTTCACCACGCGCACCAGCGTCTCGCCGTTGCGCACGAGGGTGAGCTTGACCGATCGCCCGGCGCTCGCCTTCAACATCGACTGAAATGACGTGCGGTCGGCAATGGACTTGCCATCCACTGCGATGACGATGTCGCCAGCGCGCAGGTTCGCACGCGACGCCGGCGTTCCACCAATCACCGAGCCGATCGCAATCCCGCCAGACTTGACGTTGTCGCCGCCTTGCGCGCGCTCCTGCGGCCGCAGGTCACGGAACGTCGCGCCAAACGGCAACTTGAACCGCACGAAGTACAACGCGATCCAATCGCCGCCCAGCGCATTCGTCGGACCGTTGTCGGTCGCCTCCGGCGGATACAACAGGACTTTTTCCGCCCCGACGACAAGCGCCCGTTTCATCGCTTCGTCCCGCGCATCGCTCTCGGCGCCCGGCGTGTGTCCCGTGCCGATCTTCACGAATCCCTGCGCTGCAAGTCGGGCTGCATCACCGGTTGGATTCCTTCCGAGCGTGATCTCGGCAGGCGCCGTCACCGGTGCCGCCCGCATTTCGGCAACCATCGTCGCATCGCGACCGGACTCGATCTCGTAGCGGCGATCGGCGGCCGCCGGTTGGATGACGCCGCTGCGCTGGACCGTGGCACATCCGCTGAGCAGGAGAAGGGCTGACAGGACGAGTTGGGCTTTCATGGGCATTCCGGAGATTGATTGTTCGATTGTCGCGCGTTTGGTGATGAATCTGCCGCTGATGCGACAGGGCAACGAGTCAAGGGTCCACAGTGCCGGATGGATCGACTCGGCGTGGCGGTCTCCGCACGGAACTCATGCGTGGTGCGTCAGCGTCGCGGTTCAATTCCATTTTCCACGTCGTCAACGCCTCCGCGTTTGCTAGCATGAACAATCCACGATTCGAGGTTTCCCCATGCCGATTCTGCGCATCTATTTCCGCGTCATCGCGCTCCTGCGACCGGAAAGGGGGCTCGCGATCATCCTTGCTCTGGCGAACCTCTCGCTGGCGGGGGTATTTTTCCTCGAGCCCTGGCTCTTCGGTCGTGTGGTCCAGGCGCTGTCGGACAAAGGTCACGGCGATGCCTGGCGGTACATTGGTTGGTGGGCCGTCGTCGGCTTCGCCGGCGTCCTGGCAAGCGTGCTGGTCTCACTTTATTCGGATCGCCTCGCACACCGGCGCCGGCTCGCCGTGATCGCGCAGTTTTTCGAGCATTCGATCGGCTTGCCGCTCGCATTCCACGGCCAGCACCACACCGGTCGCCTGCTGCGCATCATGCACACCGGCAGCAGCAACCTGTTCTCGATCTGGCTTGGATTCTTCCGCGAGCATCTGTCGACGCTGCTGACGATTTTCGTGATGGTGCCGGTGGCATTGCACATGAACTGGAAACTGGCGTTGCTGATGATCGCGCTGATGGTCAGTTTCGCGGTGTTCAACGCGATTGCGATGCGTCGGACCCACAAGGCGCAAGGTGACGTGGAGCAGTTGCACCACGCGATTTCCGAACGGGTCGGAGATGTATTCGGCAACGTGATGGTGGTGCAAAGCTTTTCGCGCATTTCCGCCGAAGTTGCAGCGATCAAGGGGCTCGTGCGCAAGGTGTTGACCGCCCAATATCCGGTGTTGCGCGGCTGGGCATGGTTGTCGGTTGCCAATCGTGCAGCCAGCACGCTGACGATCGTTGCGATGTTCGCGCTGGGCGCGTCACTCAACGGCAAGGGGCAGGCGCCGATTGGCGAAATCATCTTTTTCGTCGGTTTCTCCATGCAGTTGATCAGTCGACTCGAACAGTTCGCGAGCTTCATCTCCAGCCTGTTTTTCCAGATTCCGTCGTTGTCCGATTTCTTCGCTGTGCTCGACACTCCTGCGGTGATCCACGACGAGCACATGGCGAAGGACTTGCCGGCGGACCTGCGCGGAGAAGTGGCGTTCGAGAACGTGTCGTTCGGATACGACGTTTCGCATCCGGCGATCCGGCACCTGAGTTTCCGCGTGCCAGCCGGCGGCACTGCAGCGATTGTCGGTCCAACCGGCGCCGGCAAGACGACCGCGCTCAGCCTGCTGTACCGCGCCTACGATCCCAGCGAAGGGCGCATCACCATCGATGGAATCGACATCCGCACCGTCGGCGTGCACAGCTTGCGCGAGCACATTGCGGTGGTGTTCCAGGATCCCGGTCTGTTTTACCGGTCGATCGCCGACAACCTGCGCATCGGCAAGCCGGACGCGACGGACGAGGAATTGCAGGCAGCTGCCGAAGCCGCCGATGCGCACAGCTTCGTGATCGTCAAACCCGACGGGTATGCGACGCTGGTCGCCGAACGGGGTCGCTCGTTGTCGGGTGGGGAACGGCAGCGCCTGTCGATTGCACGCGCGATGCTGAAAGATGCGCCGATCCTGATTCTCGACGAGGCGACCAGCGCACTCGACAACGTGACCGAGGCGCGCATCCAGCGTGCATTGAACAAGCTGACGCAGAACCGCACCACGTTCGTGATCGCGCATCGGCTTTCAACGGTGCGCAATGCCGACATCATTCTCGTGCTGAAAGATGGCGCACTCGTCGAGCAGGGTCGTTACGACGAACTGGTGAAGATGGGCGGACTCTTTGCCGAACTGGACAGCCAGGGCAAGTTTGTTGCCGATGCGGAAGCCGACGACGTCGACATCGAAGAGTCGCGGGCGGTCGAAGCGGAAAATGCGATGGGGTAGCGCTTGTGGTCGATCCGGTTCGCAGGCCGGGAACGCGCCTTACGACAACGCGTTTCGGCCTGCTCGCGTGGATTCGCGGTGGTTGAATCGTTCGGATGTTGAACGCGCCGCGTGCTGCTGTCAGGGCAGCACAATCGGTGCGGTCGCTCCTTCCAACACGAACACAGGCGTCGACGAATCAGCTTTCGCGTCGGTCGACGCGGGCTCGCCTTGACCATCGCGCGCCGCATCCAGGCGACCGAGCGTCAACAGCGCTGCACCGCCCAACGCCGTCCAGTCACTGACGACGTCGTCGCGCATTGCGTCGTGCTGCCCGAGGCGTACGAAGTCCTGGCCAGCGCTGGAAAACCGCTCGATGCGCAATTCGCGCGTGCGATCGCGGACGATCAGCATCGGCGTGATCGCGGCGGCGGACCTGGCGGGAACGTGAAGCGATTGCACCGCATTGCCGTCGAGGATGCGCTGTGCCGCCGTACCGTCGATCACGGTCGCGCCGCGCGCGCCGTCGCCGTACGGGTCGTCGAAACCATCGCGGAACAGCACCAGCGTATCGGTATCGACGGCCGCGGTCGCACCCGTCGCAAGAACGCCGAGCTCGACCGTCGGAGCGGTCGCATCGATGCGGACCGGGAGCGAAACGAGCCATGTGAGGCTGCGATCCGCTGGCAACGTAACCGTGTACTGCAGGGGATCGCTCCCGTTCACGTCGCAACTCGCGCCATCACCGGTCCCCAGGCACGTCGCGTGTGCATTCGCCTCATCGAGGCCGGCGGATGGAGTGAACGACACCGTGAGCGAACTTGCAGTGGCGCTCCCGCTATTGGTCAAGGTCACCACGTAGTCGACGATCTGACCGAAGCGGGCGAAGACGCGACCATCATCGATCGACACCGCCAGTTGCGCCTGTCCCGCGACGCAGTCGACCGCAACGTCGGGGATGTTCGCGGTTCCGACGACGCCACCGGCATTGGTCAGCGAACAGACTCGTCCAGCGGGCGTGGCGAGAATCGAGACGATGTAATTGCTGCCCGTGGGAAGCGCGGCCGGGAACACGAAGCCACCGTCGACCACCGGCAGGTTGTTTGCGCCGTTGAGTTGCAGCACGAGCCCGGCGCCGCTGACGCCACTGGCCATGCCGCCGATCGTGTACAACGCCGCGTCGCATTGCACGAGGACGTTGTCGACAGTGTCGTCAATCACGCCGCTGCCGTTGGTGATCGAACACACCTGCGATGCGGGTTGCGCGCCGATCGTGACCGCGTACGTCGCGCCCTGATTCAAGGCGGTGGCGAACACGAAGCTGTTTGCACCGGCCGTCACGGCCAGGTCTTCGCCCGCACCACCGTCGCCTGGATCCAGATGCAACGTGAGCCCGCTGCCGGTCAGACCCTGCACCGTTCCTCCGACCGAATTCGGCGCGAACGTGATGTGCACCGTGCAGTCTGCAACGAGTGCATCGATCGTGATCTGTGATGTTGTGGTGTCGGCAGTGGCGCCGCAGTTGCTGAGCACATCGGCCAGGTGATCACCGCTACTGGTCGCGTAGGACAGCACGATGGCTGGCGGACCGCTCTCACGCGAGAAGCGCGCAGAACACGTACCCCCATCGATCGAGCAATTGCTGATGCCGCCTACCAGAGGTTGAGGGCTCACCGATTGCACGCTGCCACCCGGCGCCGTGAAGTCGACCATCAGCCTGGAACCGCGCACTTCCACCGCACCGATGTCGCACAGGGTGCCTTGCGGTCGCGCAATTCCGCGCTGGTCCACGCCCGGGCTGCACCCATCGTTGGCCGCGTCAATCAGCAGACTGCCGACTTGCGGCATCAAGGTAAGCCCGAAACCACCGTTGGCATCGAGCGCTGCGGCGAGCAGGGGATCCGTCACGCCTGCAGGATTGACCACGTTGACGAAGGTCGAGATGGCGCCGTTGAGCGCCGCGATGGTGCCGATAAAGTTGCCGAGGCCGCTGCCGGAATGAATGCCTCCGTTACGACGATCGAACACGACATCGGTTGACGTGCCAATACTGTTTGCTGCGACCGAATGGCTGATCGACAGCGTCGCGCCGTTCGCCGCGCACGCATTGCCGCCGGCGCTGCAAGCCGCTTGCGAATCACCAACGCTATAGATCGCGCCCGCGCCGGCATCGCCGCCGCTACCCCCTGCGCCAACGCTGTTTCCGGAGAGCGTGGCGAAGTCGAGGACGACCGTGCCGTTGTAGTTGAACACGGCGCCGCCGTACCCCGATCCGCTGGAGGAGCCGCCACCGATACCGAACGTGGCGCCGCCGACGGCAGTGTTGCCGACCAGGCTTGCGTTGGTGATCGTGACCGATCCGGCATCGTTGAAAATCGCGCCGCCGAGCCCGGCACCGCCGCCACCGGTGCTCTGTCCGCCGGCGCCACCGGCAAAGCCCGCCGCGCCGCCAACCGCCGGGGGACCGTATCCGCCGCCGCCACCGCCGCCGAACCCACCGTTTCCGCCGTTTCGAAATCCACCAAAGCTTCCGCCGCCGCCGCCCCCGCCGCCGAAGCCGCCTACAGCTCCCGGCCCCCCATAGCCGCCGCCGCCGCCACCGCCGAAACCACCAGGCGCGCCGGGATTGGGCGTATTGGCGACATTGCCAAGGCCGCCGTTGGGCCCGCCGCCATTCCCGTTGCTGGAAGGCTTCGGCGAATTCTGCCCGACGCCACCGCCGCCAAATCCGCCATTGGGTATGTCGTCCGCTGCGGAACCGCCCTGTGCCGCGTTTGTCGTCAATGTGCAGCGATCGATCGTCAATGTGCCCTGATTGAAGACTGCGCCGCCTGCGCCGAGCGAACCGCCGCCGTACAGCGTATTGAAGCCCTGCGCCAGGCCATTGCTCAAGTTCAATCCCTTGAGATTGAGGGTGCTGGCCGGCGCGATGTCGAACAAGCGGAACGCGCTCGCACCCGCGTCACGAGCGATCGTCACGCCTTGAGTGAGGCTGTTTGCCGTCGCGTCGATGGACAGCGTCTTGTTGCCTTCAAGAAAGAACGCCGACGGTCCGAACTGGCGGCCAAGCGTGCCCTCACCCGTGCAGGTCGTCGCGTCGCTGGTCACGCAACCGAGCGGATTCGTCGACAGCGTCAGGGAGATGGTCTGGCCATCGAGTAGCGGGTCGAACACGATCGTGTCGCCCGATGCCGACGCGTTCACCGCATCGCGCAAGGTTGCGCAGGTGTGTGCGCCGGCATCGCAACTGGCCGACCCGACGCTTGCCGGTTCGCCGTCGCCAAGGACCCGCCAGGTTGCTGCGTCCGCCGATGGTGCGCCTGCGACAGCCAGCATGGCGGTCAGCGCGCGAGCGCAAATGGAAAATTGCATTTCGATACTCCCCTTGGCGTTCGGCCCGCGGAACTCCGCGACCTGCGCGCGGCACGGCTTCGAGGAAGGGCGCGGCGCCGCGCGAGGATGCTGCCGTCGGCGCAACGGGTCGATGGGTAGAACTACCTAGTGGCGGGACTTGCGCTCCGCGTGCGTCCAATGTGCGACGTTCCAACACAACGCGTCGCTCCCGGAACCCCACTCACGGCTCCAGGGTTTGGTCGGTACGTGGCGACGCTCCCGACTTGCGCAGCTTGACCCACAGCGCTCGAGGCGACAACGAGTCGTGTCAGGTCGCAGACGCAACCAGCGGCACACGAACATGCACAGTCGTTGCACCCGGTCGCGAATCGATCGAGATCGCCGCCTGCAGCCTTAGCGCCCGCGCGCGCAAGCTGCGCAATCCGGTGCCGGCAGTCGGCTGTTCAGGAGATTGCACGAAGCCAACGCCATCGTCGGTGATCGTGAGACTCAACTGCGCATCGACTGCCGCCAGTTCGATGGACACGCTCCGCGCTCCCGAGTGTTTCAGTACATTGACGAGCGCCTCCTGGACCATGCGCAGCAGATCCAGGCTTGCCGACGTCACCAGGAACACAGTGTCGAGTCCGCCCAGAATCCATCGGCATGTGATGTCGTGGCCTTCGAGCAGCCGCGTCATCCGGAAGCGCAGCGGCACCAGTAACTCTGCGAGCGAATTGCGACCGCTTTCATACCCCGTCGACGTGTCGATGATCAGGTGCAGGTCGTCGCGCAATTCCTTGAATGCGGCGAGCGTCGCGGCCGGGGTCATCGACTCCGGCGCATGTTCGAGCCGCAGGATGTTGCTGACCAATGCGCCGCTCAGTCCATCGTGCAGGTCATGCGCAAGGCCAAGCCGCTCACCCTGGCGCGCGCGCACGACTTCGCGTTCGTGCTGACGCTGCAACGTGTCCGCCAGTTCGCGTCGCGCGACGTCAATCTTCCCGATCAACTCGTCGTTGAAGCCTTCGATGCGTCGAAGGTTGTGCACGAAATTCCATGCAAGGACGAACGCGACTGCAATCACCGAGAGATTTTCCGACAACGTCGAGTAGTACATGTTGCTGTCGAGCAATCGGGTGAACACGAACGCGTCGTGCACACCCGCGGCCAGCCACGCAATCGCGCAGATCGACAACAGGCGCTGGTCGAGCCGTCCGTCGCGACGCCAGGCGAACACGATGAAGGCGACGTTCCATCCAAGTCCCAGCACGGTTGCAAGGATGGTCAGCACATCGCGCGTGTTGCGCATGGACTCATGCGGCGCAAGCATCACCCACGTGCAGCCGAGCGCGAGCGCGATCCACATCGGCCGTTCGACACGTGGCCAGCGCCGACCGCAGAAACGCAGGACGAACGTTCCCCAGCAGCCCATGAAGACGAGCAGGCCGATCGTGTTGAACGCTTCCCAGGCATCGGTGGTGGTGAACGGCCATGTGCTGGTCGAGATCTGGTTGATTGCGACCGCAAGCCACGCAATCTGCAGCGCGCCGAACCAGCCGTATGCGGTTTCGCGTCGGCGCATGAACCACAGCACGAGAAAGAAACTCCCGAGCGTGACACCGATCGCAAGGCCAAAAAGCTGAAGGTCGTAGCGCAACCGGAATTCGCGTTCGTAGAGCGCGCTCATCGTCGACATCGGACCGATGTGCACCGGCCCGAGACCCGGCTGATAGGCCGCCATGCCGCTGATGCGGACCGTCAGCGTGTTGTCGCCGCGGAGCAGCGCGGTTGGCAACGCAAGCAACCGCGGCACATTCCACATCCGCGCCAGCGGTTCGACCAGGCTGCGATCACGTACCAGCGTTGCGCCGTTGAAATCGATCACGCCGGCCATGTTCAGGTATTCGACAAACGCGGCCGGTTCGGCGTCGGGGTCTAGATGCGATTGCTTCCACGTCACGCGATACCACGTCACGCCGTCGTAGGTGGGCCAGCGGGTGCTCCAGTCATCGGGCAACGTGACGTCGATCCATCCGTCCACAGGCGCCGACGTCGAGGCCGCATCCGCACGCACTGCTTCGATCCGTGGTGTATCGACGACCGCGAATGCGCTGGCAGGTGTGATGGATTGCAGCAGCAGGAACAGCCCCAGCACGATCCACCGCGATGGTGTAGCGCGCCGCGCAGGTTGCGTGGCTTTCCGCGGTGGTGCGACCCGGTCCGTCACTTCACCAGACCTTGCGCGCGCGCTTCAAACACCGCTTCCGTGCGCGAATGGACATCCAGTTTTCGATAGATCTGGTGGACGTGGTTTTCAACGGTGCGCTGCGAGATCGCCAGCAGTTCGCCGATCTCGCGATTGGTCAGACCTTTCGTCACGAATGAGAGGATCTGCACCTCGCGTTGGCTGAGCGGCGGCGCAGTTGGCGGGCCGGTGTCGCTCATCCCGGTGCTCTCCGGCCTCGTCGGCGCATGGAACTGCGCCAGGATGTGCCGGGCAATGAACGGGTCGATCGGCGCGCCGCCCGCCAGCGCACTGCGCAGGCAGACCGCGATCTCGAGATCGTCGCGACCTTTCAGCACATAGCCGGTTGCGCCTGCACGCAACGCATCGACGATGGTGCGCTCGGTGTTCCATTGCGAAACGACGAGGATCGGTACCGCTTCATCGCGTCGGCGCAACCACTGCACCAGTTCGATGCCGTTGCCGTCGCCGAGGCCGAGGTCGACCAGTGCGAGGGAGAATGTTTCCGCCTGCACCAGTTTGTGTGCCTGTTCGATGCCGTCTGCGCAGCGCAACCGATCCGGCGTGTACCCCAATCCGCCAAGCACCTTGCAAAGGCGGCGTTGCATGAGGACTTCATCGTCGACGATGAGGATTGGAAGCGGCATCGTGTCCGTGCGTCAAACGCGCTCCCCGTGAAGCGCCGCCCGCAATAGTAGCAAGGTCGATGCCTCTGCCCACTCTCTGCGCTCGACATGCCGCAGCGTCATCGCGCGTGTGGAGTCGACCAGCCAAGAAATGTGCGCGACCGCGGCATGCGACGAAAAAACAGCCATTCGGCACGTGCGAGCGTTGCAAGTGAGAGGTAAATGCCCGTGCACGGGATCCGACTGCTTCCGGTCTGATCGTCCTTGCACATGACGCTTCGGATTCGTCCATGTGTAAACCATGACCTCCGGCCCATTCACTAGTATCAACTCCACACTATGATCAACCCACGCCTATACGCAGGTCGATGGCAGGGTCATGGTCGAAACAGAAACCCATTTGTGGAAATTCCACAAGGAACTGAGCGCCGGCATCGTCTCGCTGGTGCTGCTGGCGGTGCTCGCCGGGGCGAAGAAGCCGATGTACGGCTACCAGATCGCCAAGCAGCTGGAGGAAACCGGCGAGGGCGTGCTCAGTGGAAAGCAGAGCGCGCTGTATCCGGTGTTGCGCAGCCTGGAATCGTCGGGGCTGCTCGCCAGTGAAACCGAACCTTCTGTTTCTGGTCCGCCGCGTCGTTATTACCGCATCACGCCGATCGGGCGACGCGTGCTCGCGCAATGGACCTCTGCATGGACCGCGACCCGCGATTTCGTGAACACCGTTTTGGAGGAGGGCTCTACATGACTACCCAGATGCCGCGCACGATCCCAGAGTATCTCGATCAACTGCGGATCGCACTGCGACGGGCCGATCCGGCGCTGGTGCAGGACGCGTTGTATGACGCGGAAGATCATCTTCGATCGGAGATGGCCGAGAACCCCGGCCGGAGCGAGTCCGAGATCCTTGCAAAGATTGCAAACAGTTACGGGGCTCCGGACGAAGTGGCCGCGATCTACGTGGTGAAGGAACAGCAGGTCGAGGAGGCGTTGCGGTCACCGCCGCCGCCGCGACGCCGGAGTGCGCTGGGTCGATTCTTCGGCATTGCGGCCGATCCGCGCGCGTATGCATCGCTCTTCTACATGCTGTTGTCGATGGCCACCGGCATCTTCTATTTTACCTGGGCGGTCACCGGGCTTTCGCTGTCGATCGGTCTGTCGATCCTGATCTTCGGCGTCGCCTTCGCGGTGCTGTTCTTCGGCACGGTACGCGTTCTTTCGCTCGTCGAGGGTCGCATCATCGAGGTGATGCTGGGCGAGCGCATGCCGCGCCGTCCGCGGTATGCGAACGACATGGCCACGTCCTGGAAAGGCCGTGTCGGCCAGATGTTCACCGACCCGCGGACCTGGTCGACGCTCGCCTACATGGTGCTGATGCTGCCGCTGGGAATCGTCTACTTCACGATCGCGGTGGTCGGCATTGCGTTGTCGCTGGGACTGATGCTGACGCCGATCGCGGCGGTGATGGCGCACATGGGCATGTTCGATGGCAATGTCGGGTTCTACTTCGACGGCGAACCGGTGCTGCCAACGCTGCTGGTTGCGCCTCTGGCGTTCGTCCTCGGTGTGATCGCACTGTTTACGATGCTGCATCTCGCTCGCGGGATCGGGCGGATGCAGGGCGGCATTGCCAAGCATCTTCTGGTGAAGTCGGCCGCGTAGCGGTTGTTCATCGGTTCGCCGCGTGCAGCGGTGATTCGAATCCGTTGCTGAAGATGATGTCGTTCGCTGGTGCGCCGAGCGTGCCGTCGAGGTTGATGTTCTGCGCGCGGATCGTCGAAGTCGCCGCACCGTCGTCGCCGTCCTGCCAGGCATACACCGCGAAGCCGCCGGTACCCACGGTGCCGACGGTGCGACCGGTATAGCCGGTCGTCTTGATCGCCACGGTTTGCGTCGCGAAGGCAGCGTTGCCGTCCGCATCGAGATGGGCGATGGAGATCGGCTGATCGGCTGCGGGAATGGCGCCGGTGGTCCAGCCGGCAAAGACGCCGTCCGAAACGCGCACCGCGGTCATCTGCGAGATCGAGTTCGTGCTGTTGGTGGAGTCGGTGAGCGGCACGAGAATTTTCCCGCTGTCGGTCCACAGGCGGGCGCCGCTGGCGTCGATGCGCTGTGCGGTCACGCCGTCGAAGTCGTGCCCGCCGTTGTCGGTGAAGGTGTCACGCCAGGTGACGTAGATGCTGCCGCTCGCCGGATCGTAGGCGGCGGCGGTGTCGGTGTGCTGATTCGCGGTATCAGTGGTAGCGAGGACGCCGTTGGCGTCGAGCAGCGGAGCGCCTGTTGCATCGAGGTGCTGCACGCGCGCGTTGAACGAAACGCCACTCGCGTCGTAATCCCAGAACACGCCGCCCCCGGCGCCGTCAGGGACGAACGGCGGAAAGTAACCGGCCTGCAGGTTGCCTTCGCCGAACACGCGCACTGCGGAGCCCTTGTTCCACATCGCCGTGCCGTCGACCGATGCGAGCTTCTGCGCGCGCAGGATGCGTGTCGCGCCAGACTGGTTCGACCATGACGCGATCGCGTCGCCATTGAGACCCGGCTCGACGTCACCCAGCAGTTTCACGCCACTCGGCTGGTTGAGCAGCACGCCATTGGCGACCCAGAGCACGGTACCGGTCGCATCGAGCTTCTGTGCGCGGATGCCGCTGTCCGCAGACCACGCGACGACCACGTTGCCGTCGGTGGTTGCGGTCACGTAGGCGTTGTAGACCGATTCGGTCGACGCCGGCGTCGATATGGTGATGCCGTCCGCTCCCCACGAGAGAGTTCCTAGCGGCGTCACCTTGCTGACGACGATATGTTCGGCGGTCGAATTGTTCTCGCAGCAGTTGAACGACAGGTACGCGTTGCCGGCGGCATCGACGCTGAGGCCGTAGTCGTAGGTGAAGTCATAAACGCGGTCGGTCACGAGTACGCCGCCCTGGGCCCACAACGCGTTGCCACCCGCATCGAGCTTTTGCAGGTGGATGTCGTAGCCGCCGGTATCGCTGAACCAGCTGACGTAGAAACCACCGTCCGGCGCCGCGACAATCTTCGGCTGCGTGCTGCCGCCGGTGACGTCGGACACGATCAAGTTGTTCGCCGGATCCGCCGACCATTGCGCTTGCGCAACGGATGCCAGCATCACGCTGGCGAATGCCAGAGCGGTTCTTTGCAGCGATACGGTGAATGTGGTCTTCATGGGGGATCTCCAGGCGGGTGCCGATCGTGTCGAACGGTGGAGGAACGCAGAGCATCGTCTGCGGAGGACGGATCGAGCACAAGCAAATCGAACGTCAATCGGCGCGCTTGTTGCCTCAGGAGTTGGGCGGAGGCGGCAAGGATCGTCCAGCGCGATGCACCGGCGATCCTCCGCATGGCTCGCGGCAACGGACGTTCTCGATCACGCAGCGATCAGCCACGCCGCGAGTCCGAGGAAGAGTCCCATGCTGATCACGTCGGTCGCAGTGGTCAGGAAGATGCTCGACGCGGTCGCCGGATCGGCACCGAGTCGCTTCAGGCCCATAGGGACCGCGGCGCCGGCGAAACCGGACACTGCGCAGCTCCCGGCCATCGCAACGAACGTGATCATCGCCAGCGTCAACGCCTGCGGATGCTGCTGATGATGGGCGAGCCAGTACATGCCGGCCGCGGCGACCAGTCCCGTGAGCGCACCATTGAGGAAACCGAGCAGACCTTCCTTCCACAGCAGGCTTCGCGCGCGCGCCGGCGTCAGTTCGCCGAGCGTCATTCCGCGCAGCGTGACTGCGAGCGCCTGGCAACCCGTGTTGCTGCATTGACCCGACAGCACCGGAATGAACACCGCAAGCAGAACAATGCGGTTGACCGTCCCCTGGAACAGGCCGACGACGCTGGCTGCAACGAACGCAGTGACCAGGTTCAACTGCAGCCACGGATGACGGAACCGCAGCGCGCGACGCCACGGCGTGGTCAGGCGTTCCTCGCGCTCAACGCCGACCATGGCACCTGCCTGGGCGCTGATCTCGAATGCCTGTTCCTCGAACAAGACCGCGCCACGCACCAGACCGAGGAGCCGGCCATCCGCATCGCACACCGGGTAGACAGGATAATGGCGCTTCACCACCTCGCGCATCGCATCGATGACTTCCGCGTCCGGTCGCAGTGAAAACGGCTGCGCCACCATGATTTCGGACAGGCGTTGCGACGGCTCGGCGAAGGCGAGTTCGCGGAACGCGACCAGGCCCGTCAGTCGCCGTGCAGCGTCGACGACAAACACATAGGTGATCAACGTGTGCGAAACCACTGGTCGCAAATTGGCGATCACTTCGGCGACGGTCGCAGTGGAAGTGAACACCGCCGGCGTCGGTTCCATCAGCCGGCCGACCGAGCCTTCGCGCCAGTTGTTGCCGTGCAGCCACTGGCCCTGTTCGTCCTGGCCGGCAGCAAATGCGATCAGGCGGCGACGCTCCGGACCGAAGCGGTCGAGAATCGCGACCGCCCGTCCCGGGCCGAGAGACTGCAGAAGGCGAGCGACCTCGATGTCGGGCAGGGGCGAAAGACGCGCAACCGCATCGTCGGCATCGAGCGCGCGCAAGTCGTCGGTGGTCACGGTTTGCGTCGGCATTGCTGGCCTCTCCATCGTTGGCGTTGATGCTATCCGATGCGGGAGCGCCAAGGCATCCGCGCCGGCTGGGTGGACCAGCGGAAGATTCGTTGACAGTCCGGGCAGGGGTCGTTCATCGCGTCTTTACCATGGACGCGCGACGATGCGGGCGATCATTCACTCTGGAGACGAACGCATGAAGATCAATTGGCTGTCGCTGGGCATGTCCGGCGCGGTGGCGATCACAATGGCCGGCTGCGTCGCGGCGCCCCCTCGCGCACGCGTTTACGACGACAGCTACTACCAGCGTCGTGCGCAATATGACTGTTCGCGTTGCGGAGTGATCGACGATGTCGGTCGTGTCTACGTCCGCGAAAACAGCACGTCCGGCGGCGGCGCGGTACTGGGCGCGATCATTGGAGGCGTGCTCGGCAGCACCGTGGGCCGCGGTGATGGTCGCACTGCGGCAACCGTTGCCGGCGCTGTCGCGGGTGGATTCGCCGGCAATGCGGTCGAGCGCAACGGGAGTGATCGTGGCGAGAGGGAAGCGTGGCAGTTTCGCGTGCGCCTCGACAACGGCCGATGGGCGACTGTCACCCAGTGGGACAACGATGATCTGCGCCCCGGCGATCGCGTGATGATCCGCGACAACCGACTGATGCGCCTTCGCTGAGGGATCTCCGGAAGCCGGATGCATCGGCACGCGTTGCATCGGAATGTTGAAAAAAAAGGCGGGGAGCATTTGCTCCCCGCCTTTTTCATTTCTTCATTTGTCTGTTTGGATACAGCGCATCAATTGATGCGGTAGAAGTTGTGCGCCCCGATGGTCGCGAGTGGCGGACCCTTGATCCAGTTCGGCGAAGCAGAATCTGCCAGCACGAAATGATCGGCGTTGGGCACCACAAACTTTCGCTTGCTGGTCGGCAGTGCCCACATGGTGATCGTGCGATCCGCGATCGTCCACGCTTTCTGCCATGCGATCGGGTTGCTCAGCTGGAAGTCGTCTTTCGTAGTGGTCATTGCAAACTGGCGGGGTGCACGAACCACGTCGCATACCGAAGAGCCCCAGTGCCCGCTTTCGCGGCGCCGCATCGCAACTTCCGCAACGGCCATCTGACCAACCTGGGTTTCACTGCGCGCCTCCAGATAGACGGTGGTCGCCAGGCAGACCTGATCTGCGGCCGGTTGCGGCAGCGCGGATGCAAGCCAGAGTAGAAAAGCCAGTTTCATGGGTGACGCACCTCTCGCATTCACGACGACGTGCCCTTCGAAAAGGGAATCCATGCAGATGCACGAACTGCACGATGCATGACGCATCGCTTGAGCCTTGCCATCGATGTGATTGAAACTTCATGGCGCGCGCGCGAGATGTTTCGCGCTGGACAACGCCTGTGTGTCGGTCGCGTCTGCCACCCCGGCAGTCGTTCCGACTTCTCGACCATCGCACCGAATTGTTGGTGACGATGTCGATGACGACTATCTGGTCGTCATCGCCTGATTCCCGTTACACACAAAAACGCCCTGACTGAGCAGGGCGTGGATGCGGAGACTACGCGAGCAGGGTAGTCGTGTCACTGAACGCACAAACCCTGTTCAGCCTGGCGTAATGAACCTCATGGTTGCGTTTTCTGCACGCCATCAACGGATGACCGATGATCGATTCCGCGATCACGGATTTTTGGTGTGTCGTTGATCGCGCCATGAACGTGTCGATCACGGCCAGCCAATCGAGTCGCCACGCTGGAAAACACCGGCAATTGCCGCGTTGTTGCAGCAGAACAGGCGTCGACTTGCCGTGTCTGTCGAACAGTGTTTGCACGCGACAACGCATTCGCGGTGCGTGTCGGGATTCCCATCAAGACGTCATCGATCCGGAGTGCAAGCGAGCGCGCGCGTCTCCAACCAGGAGCGATCCGGTGTTTTCTTCTGCAACGTCGGTGAGAACAGCCAATGCGTTGCTGCCTTCTGCACTGCGGCAATTGGCCGCGTAAAGAATGTGTCCGAGCAGTTGCCCATCGATGCCGGTGACCAGCGTCGATGACGCGGGAGCGGTGCCGTCGATGTGAATGTGTCGCAAGTGACGCTTGTTGCCGCCGCGAAAATGGAGACGCGCGGCGATTTCCTGTCCGGGATAGCAACCCTTGTCGAAACGGATCGCGTCGAGGCGCTCCATGTCGAGCGCCTGCGGAACGAATTGTCCGGCGAGCGCTTCATTGATCCACGGAAGACCCGCAGCAACGTCGTCGAGACGCCAGTGTTCGAGGCGATCCTCATCGAATGCGCTGGCCGCAGCCGGCGCAAGCCACATGGTGCGTTCGATCGGTCCGGGCTGCCGCAGCATGAATCCCGCTTCACGCGGAAGCAGCTCATTGGCTTCGAGCACCGGTGGTGAATCGCCCGGATCGAGCGCGTGCATCGTCCAGGATTGCGCATCGAGCTGCACGCGCGACCGCATCACGAATCGACCGAGTTCGGCGCGCATCGCTTGCGCATTGCCGAGCGGTAGCCAGACGAGCATTCGCGAAAGCTCGGGTCGCAACAGTGCGAAGAAGTGGCGTGCGCGCCCTTGCGGATCGAGCCACGCGCTCCATTGCCAGCGACCGGTTGCAAGCGAGTTCACGTCGCTGGTGAATTGCGAGTGCGCAAACGAACCGGCATCGGCACCGGCGATGAAGAGCAGCTCCGCGGGACAAAGGGGCGTTGGCATCGGTTGAGGATTTCCATCAGTATTTCAAGACTCTAGCATCATCATTGCGTGCGCATGCGCGGTCTCATGGTTGTCTCGCGCGTCGTCTGGGATTACCCTTATGCCGCACCGCGCCATGTCAGAATCCCTCCCATCATCGAGCGAACCGGAGACGCCGACCATCACGGACGCGTCCGGTGAACTGCGGCCCGCCGAACCGACGGTCGATGCGCCGAAACCGGATCTCGATCCGACGCGCTACGGCGATTGGGAGAAGAACGGACGCTGCATCGATTTCTGATCTCGTTACGTACGTCCGATGTGAGCGGAACCATTTTCGTCAGCAAGAGCCAGCCATGCCAGCCACTGCGCGACCACTGTCACCTCACCTCTCGATCTACCGCTGGCAGATCCAGATGGTCACGTCGATCCTGCATCGCGCGACGGGCGTCGCACTTGCGGTTGGAACGATGTTGCTGGTCGCTGGACTTCTCGCGCTCGCTTCGGGACCGGATGCCTTCGCGCAGGTGCGCCAGTTCTGCGCATCGTGGATCGGTACGATTCTTCTGATCGGGTGGACGTGGGCGCTTGCCTTCCATTTCCTCAACGGCATTCGCCATCTGCTGCAGGACGCGGGCTGGGGCTACAAGCCCGAACAATTCGTCCGTAACGGCTGGATCAGCACCATTGGCAGTCTGGCAGCGACCGCTTTGCTTTGGGGCTTCGTGGTTTGGGGTGGCGCATGAGTGTTTCGTATCGCACCCCGCTCAAGCGTGCCATCGGGTTGGGCTCTGCCAAGCATGGCGTCCATCATTTCGTCGCGCAGCGCGTCACTGCGGTCGCTCTTGCGCTGCTCGGCATCTGGTTCGTCTGGATTGCGCTGCAGATGCTGCATCTCGACTATGCAGGTGCCCACGCGCTGATCGCCCGGCCGTGGAACGCGCTGCTGATGGTCGCGTTCGCGATTGCGGTGTTCTGGCACGCGCAGCTCGGCCTTCAGGTGGTGATCGAAGACTACGTGCACGCGACCGGTGTCGCGTGGTGCGCCCAGCTCACACTGAAATTCCTCTGTTTCCTCGGCGCCGCCGCAAGCGTGCTGGCCGTCGTCCGCATCACGCTTGGGCATTGATCCGAATGGAAAGCTACAAGATCCAGGAACACAAGGTCGACATCGTCGTGGTCGGCGCCGGCGGCGCGGGATTGCGCGCCACGTTCGGCCTCGCCGCGACCGGGCTCACCACAGCGTGTATCACGAAGGTGTTCCCGACGCGCTCGCACACGGTGGCGGCGCAAGGTGGCATCTCGGCGGCACTCGGCAACATGGGTGAGGACGACTGGCGTTTTCATTTCTACGACACGATCAAGGGCTCCGACTGGCTCGGCGACCAGGACGCGATCGAGTACATGTGCAAGGAAGCGCCGGCCGCGATCATTGAGCTCGAACACTACGGCGTGCCGTTCTCGCGTACCGAAGAAGGCAAGATCTACCAGCGCCCGTTTGGCGGCATGACGACGCACTACGGTGAAGGAACAGCGCAGCGCACCTGCGCCGCCGCGGACCGCACGGGTCACGCGATCCTGCATACGCTGTATCAGCAGTCGCTCAAACACGACGCGCGATTCTTCATCGAATACTTCGCACTCGACCTGATCTTCGACGACGAAGGCGTGTGCCGCGGTGTGCTCGCGCTCGACATGGCGGAAGGCACGTTGCATCTGTTTCGCTCGCATGGCGTCGTGCTCGCCACCGGCGGCTACGGGCGTGCATATTTCAGCGCGACGTCCGCACACACCTGCACCGGCGATGGAGGCGGACTCGCATTGCGCGCCGGCCTGCCGTTGCAGGACATGGAGTTCGTGCAGTTCCATCCGACCGGGATCTACGGATCAGGCTGCCTGATCACCGAGGGATCGCGCGGCGAGGGGGGCTATCTCACCAACTCCAAGGGCGAACGTTTCATGGAACGTTACGCGCCGAACGCAAAGGATCTCGCGTCGCGCGACGTCGTGTCGCGCTCGATGACCATCGAGATCCGCGAAGGCCGCGGTGTCGGCGAGCACAAGGACCACATCAATCTCAACCTGCAGCACCTCGGTCCTGAAGTGCTGCAGGAGAAACTGCCCGGCATCTCGGAAAGTGCGCGGATCTTTGCCGGCGTCGACGTGACCAAGCAGCCGATTCCGGTGATCCCGACCGTTCACTACAACATGGGTGGCGTGCCGACCAACTACCACGGTGAAGTCGTCCGCAAGGTCGGCAACGATCCGGATTCGGTGGTACCTGGTCTCTACGCAATCGGCGAAGCCGCGTGCGTGTCGGTGCACGGAGCGAACCGACTCGGTTCCAATTCGCTGCTCGATCTCGTCGTGTTCGGCCGCGCGGTTGCACAGCGCTGCACCGCGACGATCAAACCCGGCCAGCCGCACAAGGAACTGCCCGCGTCGGTCTGCGACAAGGCGCTGGCGAATCTCGATCGGCTGCGCAACGCGAAAGGCGCAACGCCGACCGCCGATATCCGAAACGCGATGCAGAAGACGATGCAGGCCGATGCCGCGGTGTTCCGCACCGAAAAGACGCTGCAGGAAGGCTGCGCGAAGATGGACAAGGTGTTTGCCTCGTTCGATGACGTGCGCGTGTCGGACCGCTCGCTGGTGTGGAATTCCGACCTCGTCGAAACCCTGGAATTGCAGAACCTCCTCTACAACGCCGTTGCGACGATCAATTCGGCCGAGCAGCGTCACGAAAGTCGCGGCGCGCATGCGCGCGAGGATTTTCCGGATCGGGACGACGAGCACTGGATGAAGCACACGCTGGTGAACGTCGACGGGAAGGGCAAGTGCGCATTCGATTTCCGCCCGGTTCACATGAATACGCTGACGTCGGACGTGGATCCTGTGCCGCCGAAGAAGCGGGTGTATTGAGATGACTCGGACGAGTCGCGAAGTGCTGCGATGGTTGCTGGTTTCGAGCGCGTTGCTCGGAACCGTGGCGATGGCACCGGTGCGGGCTGCCAGGATGGCGCTGTCGGAAAGCGATGTGACGTTTGAAGTACCGGCAGGTGCGTGGAAAGCAGCGAGCGTTTCGGCCGAGAAGCCGCTGGCATCGCTTTGGCTGTGTGCCGAAGGAGAACCCTCGGATCCGTGCACGGTTCGAGCCGAACTCCTCGTCGGTGAGATGATCGATGCGCAGCAACCGAGCTCCCTCGATGCGTTGTCGGAGCAATGGCGGAGCGGGACTGACGTGGTCACAATCGTTTCGCCCCGCCGGATCGATCTGGGCGGCCGGGACGCACTTGAGCACGTTTCCGAAGGCCAGCATTCCGACCACGTCCACAAGCAGGTGTACTTCGACATGATCGTGTTGAAGGATCGCGACACTTATTACACCTGCATGGTGACGATGGATCCGCCCGATTTCTTTGCGCTGGGCTCGGTCGCGCGCGACGCTTGCGCCTCGCTGCACACCGCATCCCCACATTCCGGATGACCTGCGATGGCTGAGTTCACCCTCCCGAAGAATTCGAAAATCAAGGCCGGCAAGCACCATCCCGCCGCGCCCGGCACCGCGAACGCGCGGACGTTCCGCGTGTACCGCTGGAATCCGGACGATGGCCAGAACCCGCGCATCGACACCTACGACGTCGACATGGCGACCTGTGGCCCGATGGTTCTCGACGCGCTGATCAAGATCAAGAACGAGATCGACCCGACGCTGACGTTTCGCCGTTCCTGTCGTGAAGGGATCTGCGGTTCGTGTGCAATGAACATCGACGGCACCAATACGCTGGCCTGCACCCGTTCGATCGAGGAATGCGGCAGCGGCGACGTGAAGATCTATCCACTGCCGCACATGGAGGTCGTGAAGGATCTGGTGCCCGACCTGACGCATTTCTACGCGCAGTACGCATCCATCAAGCCGTGGATCCGTACCGAAACGCCGGCACCTCCGGATCGCGAGCGACTGCAATCGAAAGAAGACCGCGCGAAGCTCGACGGCCTCTACGAGTGCATCCTTTGCGCCTGCTGCACCACGTCCTGCCCGAGTTACTGGTGGAACAGCGATCGATATCTCGGCCCTGCAGTACTGCTGCAAGCGTATCGCTGGATCGTCGACTCGCGCGACGAGGATACTGGCGCACGCCTTGACGAGCTCGAGGATCCGTTCAAGCTGTATCGCTGCCACACGATCATGAATTGCGCGCGCACGTGCCCGAAGGGCCTCAATCCCGCGAAGGCGATTGCCGAAACGAAGAAACTGCTGGTCGAGCGCCAGTCGTGAGTCTGATGACGCGCGCCACCGGATGAGCGCCGAGGCGCGCCTGCGCTGGCGGGCTCGTCGCGGTACGCGCGAGCTGGATGCCATGCTCGGCTGGTGGATGGACGCACGCTACTCGGACGCAGGCACGGTGCAACGCGCGCACTTCGATCAACTGCTGGACAGCTCCGATCCGGACCTGTGGGACTGGCTGACCGGCCACCTGGCCTGCGACGATCCACGTTTTGCCCCGCTGATCGATGAAATCCGCACCCACCATCGCATTTGATGTCCGGCCTTCATCCTGGGTCGTCGCAGCGATCGCATTGATGACGCTGGCAGCCGGGCTGGCGCCGTGGCTGAGCGCGGTGTCGAGCATCGGTGCGCTGGCTGTGACGATGCTCGCGCTCGCACTCGGCGCTGCGGCGATGCGCGACTTCCTGCAACCCCGGTTCGTGCGGATCGCCTTTCGCGACAGCGGCTGGGCACTGGTCGACCGGTCGGGCGACGAGCGGGAAGCGTTGCTCGAATCACACCGCCGGCTCGGTTCGTGGGTATCTCTCGGCTTCTGCGCCGGAGGCTCGTCGCATTTTCGAACGCTGATCGGACCCGACAATCTGGACGCGCCCACGCGGCGACGTCTGGTCCTGCTGCTGTCCCGCGCCGAAATCGTACAGCACGCCTGAGCGTTGATCGCTTGCCGAGTGGGGGTGCTTGCGGCACTCTCGCCGCGATTCGCGGTCCATTGCTGGTGACCGCTGCGCCAACCAGGATCCGCACGCCGCATGTTCCGACCCCTCGAAGTCTTCATCGGCCTGCGCTACACGCGTGCCAAGCGTCGCAACCATTTCATTTCATTCATTTCGCTGGTGTCGATCCTCGGCATCGCGGTCGGCGTGACTGCGCTGATCACCGTGATCTCGGTGATGAACGGGTTCCAGAAGGAATTGCAGGACCGCATCCTCGGCATGGTCTCGCACGCGACGATCGAAGGCGTCGATGAAACCGTCCGCGACTGGCCGGGGGCGCTGAAGCTTGCGCATGCGAATGCACACGTGCTCGGAGCGGCGCCGTACGTCGAGCGGCAGGCGATGCTGCAGGGCACGCGCGTCAGCGGAGCGATCATTCGTGGCGTCTCGCCCGATCTGGAATCGGCGGTGTCGGACGTCGGCGCCCACATGATCCGCGGCAAGCTCGCGGATCTCGCGTCGAGCCACTTCGGCATCGTGCTCGGCAAGGAGCTCGCCGCGACACTGGGCGTCGACGTCGGAGATTTCGTCACCGTGTTTGCGCCGGAGTTCAGCGCGACGCCGATCGGCGCGATCCCGCGCATGAAGCGATTTACCGTGGTCGGCATCTTCGAAGTCGGCATGCAGGAATATGATTCCGGCCTCGCGCTCACCTCGCTGCAGGACGCCCAGACGCTGTATCGACTCGACGGCCCGACCGGTATCCGGTTGAAGCTCGACGACATGTTCCAGGCGTATCCGATCGGCAAGGAACTCGCCGGGCATCTCGGCCAGTACTACCGCGTGACCGACTGGATGCAGGGGCACAGCAACTTCTTCAAGGCTGTCGCGATGGAGAAGAAGGTGATGTTCCTGATTCTTTCGTTGATCGTCGCGGTAGCGGCGTTCAATCTCGTGTCCACACTGGTGATGCTGGTGACCGACAAGCAGGCCGACATCGCGATCCTGCGCACCCTTGGACAAAGCCCGGCGTCGGTCATGGGCACCTTCATGGTGCAGGGTGTGCTGGTCGGCACACTCGGCATTGCACTCGGGGTGTTCTTTGGCGTGGTGCTGTCGTTGAATCTCGCCGCAATCGTGCGCTGGATCGAGCAGACCTTCCACGTGACGTTCCTCTCGCCCGATGTCTATTACATCAGCGAACTGCCAAGTGACCTGCACTGGAACGACGTGATCTGGATCACTGTCACCGCATTCGTGTTCTGCACGCTCGCGACGCTGTATCCGGCGCTGCGTGCGGCCAAAACCGAGCCGGCGGCGGCGTTGAGGTATGAGTAGCGGAGATGCGGCATTCGGGATTCGCAACAGCACAGTCCCGCCCGGCTTATTGAACGCGCATTTTCAAGTCCCGAATCCGAATCCCGAATCCGAATCGCGAATCCCATGTTCCACGACATCATCCTCAAAGCCACCCATCTCGCGAAGACCTACGAAGAGGGCTCGCTGCGCACCGATGTATTGAGCGACGTCAACCTCACGGTGCGGCGTGGTGAAACGGTGGCGATCATCGGAGCGTCGGGAACCGGAAAAAGCACGCTGCTGCACATCCTCGGCGGGCTCGATGCGCCGACGGCCGGCGAAGTCGAGGTGGAAGGGAAAACCATGTCGCGCCTGTCCGATCGCGCGCGTGGCGAGCTGCGCAACAGCTCGCTCGGGTTCGTCTACCAGTTTCATCACCTGTTGCCGGAGTTCACGGCGGTCGAGAACGTGTGCATGCCGCTGCTGATCCGCGGAACTGCGATTGCACAAGCCCGGGAGCGCGCAATCACGCTGCTCTCGCGCGTCGGCCTTGGCGAGCGGCTTGCGCACAAGCCGGGCGAACTTTCTGGTGGCGAACGTCAGCGCTGCGCGGTCGCTCGCGCGCTCGTTGCGCGACCGGCCTGCGTGCTGGGCGACGAGCCGACGGGAAACCTGGACGAGAAGAATGCCGCGCAGGTGTACGAGCTGATGCTGGAACTCAATCGCGAGATCGGAACGGCGCTGATCCTGGTGACGCATGATCAGCGGCTGGCGGCGCGGGCCGATCGGATCCTCGAGTTGTCGGGCGGGGTCTTGCGTGTTTTCGAGGGTGCCAAGTCGTAATTCAAGGCCGCGTCAAAGCCGCAGCTTCAACCATCAAGAACACGAAGGAAAAGCGCGACGTGCGCTGTTGCGCCGCGATCGCGACGGCGGAGGGAAAGCAGCGGGGGACTCGCAATCAAGATGCGTCCGCTGAGACGGAATGTCAGAACGGAATCTACGGCATGGAGCCACAGACACGACAGGAACGTCGGCGCCCGCTGATCGGTGTCGCCACTGCGATCGCGATGCTCGCCGGCGTGCTCGCGGTGCATGCGTCGCCTTCGCTGCCGCCGCGCTGGTTCGATGCGATCGTCGGCTTGTCCGGCATTGCCGCGATGTTCCACTCGCGCGGTCGACTCGTCGGATGCCTCCTTCTCGGATTCGCCTGGTGTGCGATTCGCGCCAACGTCGCCCTCGACGCACGCCTTCCGCGCGATCTTGAAGGACTCGATTTCGATGTGGTCGGCGTGGTCGACGACTTGCCGTCCGCGCGCCCTGACGCGACGCGTTTCACGTTGCGAGTGGAGCATGCCGAGCTGGATGGAGCCGAGGTTCCCCTGGACGGACGCGTTCGACTGTCGTGGTACGAAGACGTGCCTGCAGAACTCGAAGCGTGCAGCCGCTGGCAATTGCACGTGCGCGTCAAACGGCCGCGGGGACTGATCAATCGTGGCGGGTTCGATTCCGAGCGGTCCTCGCTCGAGAAGGGCATCGTGGCGGTCGGTCATGTGCGCGAGGTGGAGTCGAACCGGCGGATCGGCCGGCGCGGCGTGTGTATCAACGGAGTCCGAGAGGCCATCTCGCGCGCGATCGGCGAGCGCGTCGTCGATCCGCACGACGCGGCGTTGCTGCGTGCATTCTCGGTCGGCGATACGCGCGGACTCGACCAGGACGACTGGGACGTCGCGCGCGCGAATGGCATTCCGCATCTCATCGCGATTTCGGGTTTCCACGTCGGCGTCGCGGCGGGGTTTGGCGCACTGCTGATCTCCGCAGTGTGGTGGCTGTTTCCCGCGCTTGCGCTGCGCATCGCGTTTCCCGTTGCGCAGACACCTGCCGCGCTGGCGACCGCGGTCCTCTACGGATTCCTCGCGGGCGGCAGCCTGCCAACGGTACGCACGGTTGCAATGATTGCGGTGGTGACGCTGACGCGCTTCGGCAAGCGTGCGAGTGGCGGGCCGCATGCATTGGCGCTGGCGCTGCTCGCGATCCTCCTGTTCGATCCGCTGGCGACGTTGTCGGCGGGATTCTGGCTGTCGTTTGTCGGCGTCGCGTTCCTGATGCTGTGTCTCACACGTGGCCCGGGCGTGATGGGTTTCCTGCGGGAACTGACGATCGGACAGCTCGTCATGACCGTGTCGCTGTTGCCAATGACAGTGTGGTTCTTTGGCCAGGCTTCGCTGGTTGGCGCGCTGTCCAATCTCATTGCGGTACCGCTGATCAGCTTCGTGATCGTGCCGCTGTGCCTGCTCGGCATCGTTGCGCTGCTGGCGTGGCCCACGTGCGCAACGCCGCTGTTCATCGTCGCCTCGTGGTGCGCGCACGCGCAATGGTGGCTGCTCGAACGCATGGCTGCATGGCCCGGCGCGCACTGGTACCTGCCGGACGTGGCGCCGTGGGTGCTCGTGTCGGCGACGGTGGGCGCGGCATGGCTGTTCCTGCCGCCTGCGGTGCCTGCCCGCGCGCTCGGACTTGCGCTGTTCCTGCCGCTGCTGTGGCCGCGATTGCCGATCATCGACGATGGCGCATTCAACGCGACCGTGATCGATGTGGGGCAGGGACTGTCGGTGTTCGTCCAGACCCGCAATCATTCACTGCTGTTCGACGCCGGCGCACGCTATCCATCCGACTTCGATCTGGGTGAAGCAGCAGTGCTGCCGACACTGCGCGCGCTGGGCGTCGGTTCGCTCGACGCGATGATGATCAGTCATGGCGACAACGATCACGCCGGTGGCGCCGTCGCGGTGGCGCGCGCGTACCCGGACGCGATCATCTACGCAGGTGAGCCGGGTCGCACGAAGGTGTCGAGCGCACAGTGCCGAAACGGCCAGTCGTGGAGCTGGGACGACGTGCGCTTCACGGTGCTCAATCCACTGCCGCAGCCGCTCGGCGTGACCAAGGCATCCGGCGACAACGACCGCTCGTGCGTGCTGCTTGTCGAGGGTACCGCGGGACGCCTGCTGCTGAGCGGCGACATCAGCAGTCGCGTCGAACCGGCTGTTGCCGCGAACGTGGATTCCGGTGCGCCGCTTGTGTTGCTGGTGCCTCATCATGGCAGCAAGACCTCGTCCAGCGCGGGTTTCCTCGATGCGCTTGATCCACAGTTCGCGGTGGTCTCGGCGGGGTGGCGCAATCGATTCGGGCACCCCGATCCCCGCGTCGTCGAGCGGTATTCAGCGGCCGGCATCGCGCTGTCCAACACTGCAATCGACGGCGCGATCACACTCGGATTTCCGCGCGATTCGCCGCCACGGATCGCCACGCGTGAGCGCGAGCGACAACGACGCTACTGGCGCGAATGACGCGCCGCTGCTTGACCGTTGCGGGGTAAATCGGCTAACTCGCGCCCTGCAACGCATTGCACAGACCGCAGTTGCGGCACTGCTATCATGCGTTTCCGATGTAACCGCAGTGAAAGGTGGTCTCGTGCTGGAAATCCTGTTGGCGGGCAGCTGGGCCATGCTGCCGATCCTCTTGTGTTCCGCGGTCGCGCTCGCGATCATCCTCGAACGCTTCTGGACGCTCCGTCGCAAAGCCGTTGTTCCAGCCGGCCTCGGAGCCGAGGTCCGCGAATGGGCGCACACGCGCAAGCTCGATCCCGAGCATCTCGCGGCGTTGCGCACCAATTCGCCGCTGGGTGAACTGCTCGCCGCAGCGCTGACGGTTCGCAACCGGCCACGCGAGATCATCAAGGAACGCGTCGAAGATACCGGTCGCCACGTCGTGCATCGACTGGAGAAGTTCCTCAACACGCTCGGCACGATCGCGCTCATTTCTCCGCTGCTCGGGCTTCTCGGCACCGTGTTCGGGCTGATCCGCATGTTTTTCTCGGTGATGGTCAGCGGCGTCGGCGATCCGCTGAAGATGGCGGGTGGCATCGGCGAGGCGCTGGTCTGCACGGCGGCGGGGCTGTGTGTTGCGATTCCCGCCTACGTGTTCCATCGCTATTTCCGCAACCGCGTTTCCGATCTTGTGGTGGACATGGAACGGCAGGTATTTCTGCTCACCGACGAATTGACCGCGCCCGCCGAAGCGGGTGCGATGCCGGTTCGTGCCGCGCGCTCGGCCATCTAGCGCGCATGCGCATCGGAACCAACCGCCGCGAGGATGACTTCGAGATCAACGTGATCTCGCTGATCGATGTCCTGCTGACCCTGTTGATGTTTTTCGTCCTTACCACGACGTTCGTGCAGCATTCGCGCATGCAGGTGACGCTGCCGCAAGCGGAGTCCTCCGAGCAGGCCGAACAGCCCGACTCGCTGACCGTGATGATCGATCGCGACGGCCATTACTTCATCGACAACAACGAAGTGCTCAACCCCGGTCTGGATTCGCTCAAGGAAGCCATCGCCAAGGTGGGCGGCGAGGATCGCTCGCGCACCGTGCTGCTGCGCGCCGACGCGATGACGCCGCACCAGGCGGTGGTCACCGCAATGGATGCGCTGGGGGAACTCGGTTTCACGCGGTTGTCCATCGCCACCTCGCGATCGCAGGCGGCGGTCACCAAGTGACGGTGGACGCCGGCTCCGGGCGCTCGGGTCTGGCCATCTATTCGCGGCTGCTCGGTTACACGCGACGCTACTGGCCGATCGGACTCCTCGCCGTCGGCGGCATGGTGACCGACGCTGCGTGCATGGGCCTGTTCGCCCGCTCGATCAAGCCGATGCTCGACAATCTGTTCATCGCAAAGGATCCGGTGAGCATCTTCTGGATGCCGATCCTGATCGTCGCGCTGTTCCTGGTTCGCAGCCTCGCCACCTACGCCACCGACTACGGCACCGCCTACATCGGTCGCGGTGTGGTGCAGCAGTTGCGTCAGCAGGTGTTCGATCACTATCTGCGTTTGCCATCGTCGTTCTTTGCCAGCGAATCGTCGGGCCACCAGATTGCCCGCATCACCTACAGTTCCGAGCAGGTTGCGCAGGCCTCGACGGACGCGGTCAAGATCGCAATCGTCGATGGCCTCAGCATCGTGGCCTACGTCATCGTGATGTTGCTGGTCAGTGTGCAGCTGACCCTTGCGCTGCTCGTGATGGTGCCGCTGGTCGGGGTGCTGGTGGTGTATGTCGGGCGCCGTTACCGACGTATCAGCCAGCGCATCCAGGGATCGATGGGCACCGTGACCGGTGTGATCGAGGAGGTGGTCGGCGCGCATCGCGAAGTCAAGGTGTTCGGTGGCCAGCAGTACGAGTCCGGCCGTTTCAATATCGTCTCCGAGCAGACTCGCCGCCTCGGGTTGAAGGTCGCGGCCACCAACGGACTGGCGAGCGCATTCGTGCAGTTGATTGCGGCCGTCTCGCTTGCGCTGATCATCTTCTTCGCGACGCGGCCGGCGATGCTGACCACGCTGTCACCCGGCTCGTTCACGTCGCTGATCCTCGCAATGGGCGCCATCCTGCCGTCGCTGAAACGCCTGACCACCGTGCAGGCGAACCTGCAACGCGGCCTCGCCGCCGCCGACGAGATTTTTTCGCTGGTCGACATGCCGCCCGAAGTCGACAGTGGCTCCATCGAGCTGGACCATTCCGGCGGCGGCCTCGAATTCCGGAATGTCGGCATCACCTATCCGGGTGCATCGATGCCGGCACTGCATTCGATCTCGCTGACCTGTCCGCGCGGCAGCGTGACTGCGCTGGTTGGACGGTCGGGCAGCGGCAAGTCCACGCTCGCAAGCCTGGTTCCCCGATTCCGTGATCCCGGCATCGGCGAGATCCTGATCGACGGCCAGCCGTTGCGCGACTGCACGCTTGCCAGTCTGCGTCGGCAGATTGCATGGGTCGGGCAGACAGTGACACTGTTTGACGACAGCATCGCGCGCAACATTGCCTACGGCGCACTGGCCGGCGCGAGCGAGGCCGACATTGTTGCCGCTGCCGAGGCGGCGAACGCGATGGAGTTCATCGCGCTGATGCCTGACGGAATCCACAGCCGCATCGGTGAAAGCGGCGGCATGCTCTCGGGCGGACAGCGTCAGCGGATCGCGATTGCTCGCGCGTTGCTGAAGAACGCACCAATCCTGATTCTCGACGAGGCCACCAGCGCGCTCGACAGCGAGTCGGAACGTCTGATCCAGGATGCGTTGCAGAGGTTGATGCGCGACCGCACGGTGATCGTGATCGCCCATCGCTTGTCCACCGTCGAGCACGCCGACCAGATCGTGGTGCTCGACCGCGGCACCCTCGTCGAGCAGGGCACCCACGCGAGCCTGCTTGCACGCGGCGGCCAGTATGCGTCGCTGTACCGTCTTCAGTTCAAGGATGGATTTGCGGCGCATTCCGCGGTCGCAGGCGCGTGAGCGGCGTGTCGCTCGGGAAACGCATTCGGATGGAGATCGCGTGCAAGCGCCACGTCGAAGATTTCCGTGGGAGCGGCGTCAGCCGCGATGCTCCTTGCGCCGCGCCCGGCAAGCGCATCGCGGCAGAAGCCGCTCCCACCATGGGTCGTGGGCTGGCGGTGCCATCCCTCTCCCGCCGGTCGGGGGAGGCATCGAAATTGCCGAATCTCAACGTCGAATCGCGCTTTCAAATTGCATGAGCACCTTCCGCGCGCGCCTCGAATCGATCTGGTACGGAGGCGCGTCGGTGCCGCTGTGGCTGTCCGCGCTTGTGCCGGTGTACCGCGGTTTGCGCGCTCTCCATCTTGCGCCGTACCGTCTTGGCTGGCGCGTGCCGAAGCGCCTCGGCGTGCCCCTGATCGTGGTTGGCAATCTCACCGCAGGCGGCAGCGGAAAGACGCCACTAAC
Source organism: Dokdonella sp. (assembly GCF_039926425.1). Taxonomy (GTDB): domain Bacteria; phylum Pseudomonadota; class Gammaproteobacteria; order Xanthomonadales; family Rhodanobacteraceae; genus Dokdonella_A. The sequence goes on along the minus strand of NZ_JBDSWZ010000070.1, from coordinate 7,010 downwards.
GATCGCGTTGGTCGAGGCGCTTCGCTTGCGAGGATGGAAACCCGGCGTGGTCAGCCGCGGCTATGGGGGCAGTCAGCGTGAGCCCTTGCTGCTCGATGACCTGACGACGCCTGCGCGCGTCGGTGATGAGCCGTGTCTGATCCGTCAGCGCACCGGCGTTCCTGTCGCGGTCGGTCGGGATCGTCATCGTGCCGCAATGTTGTTGCTGGAGCGCGGGGTCGATGTGGTGATTGCGGACGACGGGCTGCAGAACCCGGCGCTCGCGCGCGACATGGAGATTTGCGTGGTCGACGGACAGCGCCGTTTCGGCAATGCGCAATTGCTGCCGGCGGGTCCGTTGCGTGAGCCGCTCGTGCGTCTCGCCGAACTGTCGCTGAAAGTGTGCAACGGCGGCGTCGCACAGGCGGGCGAGACCTCGATGCGGCTCGTCGGCGACATGGCGGTGCCGGTCGCCCTCAGCTCCGGCGTACGTCCGCTCGAATCCTTTTCTGGCGAACGCGTCCATGCCGTCGCGGCGATCGGAAATCCGCAGCGCTTTTTTGATGGCTTGCGCACCCATGGCATCGAGGTCATCGCTCACGCGTTTGCCGATCATCATTCGTTTGCGGCGTCGGACCTCACGTTCGGTGACGCGCTGCCGGTGCTGATGACCGAGAAGGATGCGGTCAAGTGCATTGCGTTCGCGTCACCGGATTTCTGGTGCGTCCCGGTGCGCGCCGAATTGCCCGACACGTTTTTTGACGACGTCGTCGATCAACTCGCCACGCACCCGAAAGGGTCGTGAAAGAACGAGTGTCGACAATCCGTTCCGCGACCGCTGCTGGTCGCAATCATCGCCCTTGAGAGAGGTTCCCTCCGTGGAATGTTGCAGTAGTCCGAGACGAAGCAGCGCTGCCATCCCGGAGCGAACCGCGGGCTGACCGGTGGGCGTCGCAACGACGCACCGGGCGTGACCCGGCGATTCCGTTGGCGGCAGCGTGATCCCCCATCACCGCCCCGAGATCTCCGGAGTCGCCATGTTCAAGATCAACCCGCTCCCTTTTGCGGTCGTCGTGCCGGCGTTGCTGCGCACAGGCGCCGATGCGCGTCGCGCGTCTCAAGCGCCGCATCCGTTGCTTCAATTCGTCCGCGTGGACGGCCCGGAGACGCTGGCGCACCTCGGTGTCAGTGGCGACGGGCTCGATGTCGACGCGGTGGAGAGACGCCTCGACGAGTTCGGCCCAAACGTCGTTGCGCAGGAGACGAAGCGCCCGTTCCTGCTCGAGATCGCGCATCGGTTCTTCACCAACCCGATCAACATCCTGTTGACCGTGCTCGCGGTCGTGTCGTGGGTTGGCGACGACCGCGTCGGCGCGGGCATCATGCTGGCGATGGTGTTCATGGCCGTGTTCCTGTCGTACTTCCAGGAAGCACGGACCGGTCGCGCGGTCGAACAACTGCGCAGCATGGTGAGCAACACCGCGACCGCGCGCCGCATTCCCGCACCGGCCGACGATGACGACGTCGCCTCCGATTCCGGTGTTGCGCAGAAAATCGAGGTGCCGATCGAGCAACTGGTTCCGGGCGATGTCGTGCATCTGTCTGCCGGCGACATGATCCCGGCCGACCTGCGCCTGCTCACCGCGAAGGACCTTTTCATCAACCAGTCGTCGCTCACCGGCGAGTCGATGCCGGTGGAGAAGTTCGCCGGCATCGATGGGGATGCCACGGTCCCGCTGGAGGCAAAGAACCTCTGCTTCATGGGCAGCAACGTGGTCAGCGGCAGCGCCACAGGCGTCATCGTGGCAACGGGCGCTCGCACGTACTTTGGCGCGTTGGCAGGCTCGCTGGTCGGTGAGCGCGTCCAGACGAGCTTCGACCGCGGCGTGCACCGCTTTGCGTGGCTGATGATCCGCTTCATGGCGGTGATGGTGCCGCTGGTGTTCCTGCTCAACGGGTTCGCCAAGGGCGCGTGGCTCGACGCCTTCATGTTCGCGGTTGCGGTCGCGGTGGGTCTCACGCCCGAGATGCTGCCGATGATCGTCACGATCAATCTCGCCAAGGGCGCGATGGCGATGGCGAAAAAGGACGTGATCGTCAAGCGCCTCAACGCGATCCAGAATTTCGGCGCGATCGACGTGCTGTGCACCGACAAGACCGGCACGTTGACCCAGGACAAGGTGATCCTCGAGCGCCACGTCGACCTCGATGGCGAGGACGACGAGCACGTGCTCGCGTTCGCGTATCTCAACAGTTACTACCAGACGGGCCTGAAGAATCTGCTCGACGTCGCGGTGATCGACGCAGTCGATGAGGCGAAGCGCCGCGAGCTGCAGGCGGAGTACACGCTGGTCGACGAGGTGCCGTTCGATTTCACACGTCGGCGCATGTCGGTGATCGTGCGCGATGCGCAGAATCGCCACTTCCTCATCGCCAAGGGCGCGGTTGCCGAAATGGTCGGCATCTGCAATGTGTCGCGCACGCCCGATGGCCATGAGGCGATGTCGCCAAACGCGGTGGCCGAGGCGCGCGACGTCGCCCGCGACATGAACGACGACGGCTTTCGCGTGATCGCGCTCGGCATGCGTGAGATCGAGGCGAAAGCCGCGTATTCGCTCGCCGACGAAAAAGATCTCACGCTGACCGGATTTGTCGCGTTCCTCGACCCGCCGAAGGACAGTGCGGCCGAGGCGATCCGCGCGCTCAACGACAACGGCGTCGCGGTGAAGATCCTCACCGGCGACAACGACATCGTCACGCGCAATGTCTGCCGCCAGGTCGGCTTCGAGGTCACGCGCTTTCTCCTCGGCCAGCAGGTCGAAGCGATGAGCGACGACGAACTGACAGTTGCCACGCGCGACACGCAGGTGTTCGCGCGTCTCAACCCGCAGCAGAAGGTGCGCGTGATCGAGGCGTTGCATCGCGACGGCCACGTGGTCGGCTTCATGGGCGACGGCATCAACGACGGTCCCGCGCTGCGTGCGGCGGACGTCGGCATTTCGGTCGACACCGCGGTCGACATCGCGAAGGAAGCAGCCGACATCATCCTGCTCGAAAAAAGCCTGATGGTGCTGGAGGAGGGCGTGCTCGAAGGCCGCAAGGTGTTCGGCAACATCCTCAAGTACATCAAGATGACCGCAAGCTCGAACTTCGGCAATATGGTCAGCGTGCTGGGCGCGAGCGCCTTCCTGCCGTTCCTGCCGATGGCGGCGGTGCAGATCCTGCTCAACAACCTTCTCTATGATTTCTCGCAGACCTCGGTGGCGAGCGACGAGGTGGACAAGGAGTACCTTGCGCGTCCGCGGCAGTGGGACATCGGGGCGATCACGCGCTTCGTGCTGTTCATCGGGCCGATCAGCTCGATCTTCGACTACGCGACGTTTGCCCTGATGTGGTATGTGTTCAAGGCGAATTCGCCCGAGCACGCAACGCTGTTCCAGACCGGCTGGTTCGTCGAATCGCTGCTCTCGCAGACGCTCATCGTGCACGTGATCCGCACCGGCAAGGTGCCGTTCTTCGAGAGCCGCGCGAGCCTTCCGCTGACGCTCACCGGCCTCGTGATCTGCGCAATCGGTGCGCTGTTGCCGTACTCGCCGCTCGCTGCAAAATTCGGGTTCGTCGCGCTGCCCGGGCTGTACTGGGTGTACCTCGCGTTGATCCTTGGTTGCTATCTGGCGCTGACGCAGTTCGTGAAGACGCGGCTGATCCGGCGCTTCGGTTTGCTGTAGTAGAGCGGCGCCAACGAACGGTCCGTTCCCATTCCAGGAACGTCATTCCCCCAAAAAGCGGGAATCGCTCCAGGTGTCGTCAAGTCGCGACCGGTCCAATTCACCTGACGTCGTTCCCGCGCAAGCGGGAATCGCTCCTGCTACCGCCGATTCGCGATCCTTCCAACCCGCTCGACGTCATTCCCGCGAAAGCGGGAATCCATCTGCACCTGGCGCTACGGCACAATGGATTCCCGCCTTCGCGGGAATGACGGCAGGGTCGGGTTTTACCAGACTGGTCGGGTCGAGCGATTCCCGCTTGCGCGGGAATGACGTCATGAAACGGCCCACCTTGATGCCGTGCCGACATCAACCCATCGACCACCCATGGCTGACATTCAGCGACTGACCGGTCAGCGCGTTGGTCGGGAACGACGCGAACATCAGCGCGATCTCGGCGACGTCGGCGGTGGTCGTGAATTCGCCATCGACCGTGTCCTTGAGCATCACGTTCCTGATGACGTCCATCTCGCTGATGCCGAGTGCTTTCGCCTGCTCGGGGATCTGCTTGTCGACCAGCGGAGTGCGCACGAAGCCCGGGCAGATCACATTCGCGCGGATGCCGAAGGACCCGCCTTCCTTTGCGACCGTGCGTGCGAGTCCGATGAGGCCGTGCTTCGCGGTGACGTACGGCGCTTTCAGCTTCGAGGCTTCCTTCGAGTGCACCGACCCCATGTAGATGATGCTTCCGCCGTGGTCGGCCGCCTTCATCTGGCGCACGCACGCGCGCGTCGTCAGGAACGCGCCATCGAGATGGATCGCGAGCATCCTGCGCCAGTCGGCCAACGTGAATTCCTCGACCGGGTGAACGATCTGGATTCCGGCGTTCGACACCAGCACGTCGACGGTACCGAACGCGTCGATCGTCGCGGCGACAGACGACTCGACCTGGTCCTCGTTCGTCACGTCGACGGCAATACCGATCGCCTGTCCACCAGCGTTGACGATCTCCGCAGCGGCCGCCTTTGCGGCGTCTTCATTGAGGTCGGCGATGGCGACCTTGGCACCTTCGCGCGCGTAGACCAGCGCGATTTCCTTGCCGATGCCGCTGGCGGCTCCGGTGACGTAGGCAACTTTGTGTGCGAGACGCATAAGCTCTGTCCTGGCGGAGAATTGGCTGACGAGCTTAAACGCTTCATCCGCCAATGGGACGACCTGCGCACGTCCCCGCGCCAGCTGCGATTGAACGGGTCCCTCCCGATCCCCAAATTGGTGGTTCACCACTCCAGACGCGCACAATCGACCCGTGCCATTGAACACCTTCCATCCTGCCGTCGCCGCGTGGTTCCGCGGCGCCTTTCCGGCGCCGACTCCGGCGCAAGGCGACGCGTGGCCGGCGATTGCATCGGGTCTCCACACGCTGATTGCCGCGCCCACTGGATCGGGCAAGACGCTGGCGGCGTTCCTCGCTGCGATCGATGATCTGATTCGTCGCGGGCTTGCGTCGCCGTTGCCCGACGAGACGGCAGTCGTCTATGTGTCTCCGCTCAAGGCGCTGTCGAACGACGTGCGCATCAACCTCGACGTTCCGATTGCCGGCATCCGGGCAGAGCTTGCGCGGATGCATCTGCCCGATGTCGAGATCCGCACGTGCGTGCGCACCGGCGACACGCCGCAAGCCGAGCGCAATCGCATGCGCAAGCGGCCTCCGCACATCGTGGTGACCACACCCGAATCGCTGTACATCCTGCTCGGTTCGGAATCGGGCCGGCGCATCCTCTCGACCACGCGCACGGTGATCGTCGATGAAATCCACGCGCTTGCTCCGAACAAGCGCGGCGCGCATCTGGCGTTGTCGCTGGAGCGGCTCGACGAACTCTGCGGACGGCAATTGGTGCGGATTGGATTGTCGGCGACGCAGAAGCCGATCGCCGAAGTGGCACGGTTCCTTACGGGATCGCTTTTGCACGACGATGACGCGGTCGCCTGCAAGATCGTCGACGCCGGCCACGTCCGCGCCCGCGATCTCGCGATCGAATTGCCCGAGTCGCCGCTCGAAGCGGTGATGTCGGGCGACCAGTGGACGCAGGTGTACGCGCGACTGGAACAGCTGACCGCCGAACACCGCACCACGCTGATCTTCGTCAACACACGACGCATGGCCGAGCGCGCCGCGCGTCACCTGAGTGAACGGCTCGGCAAGGACAAGGTGACGGCGCACCACGGCAGCCTGGCGAAGGAACAGCGTTTCGACGCGGAGCAGCGTCTCAAGCGCGGTGAGCTCTCCGCGCTGGTCGCCACCGCATCGCTCGAACTCGGCATCGACATCGGTGACGTTGATCTCGTGTGCCAGATCGGGTCGCCGCGTTCGATCTCGACCTTCCTGCAGCGCGTCGGCCGATCGGGCCACGCCGTCGATGGCACGCCGAAAGGGCGGCTGTTTCCGCAATCGCGCGACGATCTGGTCGAATGCGCGGCGTTGCTCGATGCAGTCCGTCGTGGTGAGCTCGACACACTGCGCATCGAACGCGCTCCGCTCGATGTGCTAGCGCAACAGATTGTCGCCGAAGTGGCCAACCGCGACTGGCGGGAAGACGCGTTGTTCGCGCTCGTCACGCGCGCGTATCCGTTTGCCGACCTCACGCGCGACCGCTTCACTGCGATCGTCCGCATGCTCTCCGAAGGCTTCACCACGCGACGGGGTCCGCGCAGCGCGTACCTGCATCGCGACGCCGTCAACGGCGTGCTGCGGGCAAGCCGCGCTGCGCGGTTGACGTCGATCACCTCCGGTGGCGCCATTCCGGATACGGCGGACTATCAGGTGGTTCTTGAACCCGCGTCGATGATGATCGGCAGCGTGCATGAGGATTTCGCGGTCGAGAGTCTTGCCGGCGACGTGTTCCAGCTCGGCAACCAGTCGTATCGCATCCTGCGCGTCGAGCGCGGTGTGGTGCGCGTCGATGATGCGCAAGGCGCACCGCCGACGATTCCGTTCTGGCTCGGCGAAGCGCCAGGTCGCAGCGACGCGCTGTCGCAGTCGGTCTCGCGCTTTCGCGCCGAAGTGACCGATTGGCTGGATGAGGGCAATGACGCGGCGTTTGCGCATCTGCTGGATCGCGGCGGACTCGGCACGTTTGCGGCGCGGCAAATCGTCGAGTACCTCGGGTCCGCGAAAGCGGCGCTCGGTGTGTTGCCGACGCAGCACGATCTGGTGATGGAGCGGTTCTTCGACGAATCGGGCGGCACCCAGCTGATCATCCATTCGCCCTTCGGCAGCCGCATGAATCGCGCGTGGGGCCTCGCGTTGCGCAAGCGCTTCTGCCG
>NZ_JBDSWZ010000069.1:0-3530 GCF_039926425.1 Dokdonella sp. | reverse complement strand
CGGGTCGTCATGCCGAAGTACTCTGTCCGCCACCCCGAGCATCACCTGACGCATCGCATCGGATGGCTGCGCGCTGCGGTGCTCGGTGCGAATGACGGGATCGTTTCGACGGCAAGTCTCGTCATTGGTGTCGCGGCCGCACACGCCACGCACGCGAACATCCTGCTGACCGGAATTGCAGGCCTGGTCGCAGGCGCGATGTCCATGGCAGCGGGTGAATACGTGTCGGTGCATTCGCAGTCGGATACCGAGAATGCGGACCTCGCGCGCGAACGGGCGGAGCTGCTGGACGATCCGGTCGCAGAACAGCGCGAACTGACCGGCATCTACGTCAAACGCGGCCTTGAACGCAATCTGGCGGAACAGGTGGCTGCCCAGTTGATGGAGCACGACCCATTGGCGGCCCACGCACGTGACGAACTCGGGATTTCCGACATGACCGCTGCGAAGCCGGTACAGGCTGCGCTGTCGTCCGCGGCAAGCTTTGCGTTGGGCGCCGCGTTGCCGCTGGCAGTCGTCGCGCTGGCGCCAATCGGCGCGCTCATGCCGGCGGTCATCGCGGCATCGCTGCTGTTTCTCGGGCTTCTTGGTGTCGTCGCCGCGAAGATCGGCGGCGCCAACGCGCTCGTTGGCGCGGCGCGGGTGATCTTCTGGGGAGCCTTGGCAATGGGAGTCACTGCAGCGGTCGGCGCCCTGTTCGGCGCCGTCGTCTGAGCGGCAGCTGGCGCCGTGTCCGGCGTTACTCTTGTCGATCCAACGTCATTCGGTCGACTGCACGGGCCCGGCCGGTCGACCCTGGAAGGGCCGCCAACGTCGGCGCCGCCGGGCGGCCAACCCTCATGGTCTCCACAGCGCCGCGAGGACAACAAGGTTGATGAGCGCAATTCCCGCCACCACCGGTCGCGCGAACGTGACGCCGCCAGCTGCGGCGAGGATGCACTTCACGATGGAATTCGTCGTGAACGCGAGCGAGAGCGCAAACGCTCCATTGCGCGCAACGAGTCCGGTATCGGAGACGAGGTGTCCAAGCGTGATGGCAGCAGCATGGACGTCTGCGAGGCCGGTTGCCGCCGCTGCAGCGAACACCCCCTGTACGCCAAGCCAGCGCTGCAGCACCGACGCGCCGATCAACGCGGCAGTGACGATCCCCGCGAACAGCAGCGCCTGTGGGAGCGCGAACGCCCTGCCGTACCCGGACAGGATCTCGGAGGAGGGTTCCGTTTGGGCCCGCCACCATGCGATGCCCCCCACTCCGGCGGCAGTGATTCCACCGGCGAGCAGAGGAATCGCAAACGCAGCCAGCAAATCGGACGAGACGATGGACAGAATCAGCGCAAGCTGGACCAGAGTCGCAATGGTCGACAGCAACGACCCGGCGACGCACGCTTTGCGCAACGCCGGATGGCTCCTCGCGCGCTCCGCCATCGCACCGATGGTCGCACTGCTCGACACGAAGCCGCCGAGCAATCCTGCAATCGCCAGGCCCCGGCCGGGCCCGAGTAGGCGCAGTGCGACGTACCCGGCTGCATTGACCGACATCACCAGCACGGCGAGCAGCCAGACGCTTCTTGGATTGAGCATGCCGAACGGATCGATTGCCCGGTCGGGGAGGAGCGGAAAGACGATGAGCACGGATGCTGCAAGAAGCAGCGCGTCGTCCAGTTCCCGTTCGGTCAATACATCGCGCGCAAAGCGGTGCAATGCATCCTTGCCGGCGAGGATGATGGCCAGAACGATGAACAGCGCGGCAGCCAGCTCCGTCCGGGTGATCGCCAGAGCCCCGAGCAGAAGGGTCGCGAGCAGCGCGATTTCGGTGGTGAGGCCCGGATCCGCACGATCGGACCGCAGGTAGGCAATCATCACGAACGCAATCAGTCCGAGGCCGATGATCCACAACGCCGTCGTGCCGAGAAGAGCGGCCGCCGAGCCCGCCAGCGCGGAGATCGTGCAGGTGCGCAACCCGATCGCGCTGCGTGCCGGACCTGTGCCCTTGCGACGTTCGCGTTCGATGCCGATCAGCAAGCCGCCCCCGAGGGCAGTCAGCAGGCCGAACAAGGCAGCACGATCGGAAACCACGTGTCGGGTTCCACCTTGCGAAAAATCCAGTGTGGTCCACCCGGCGGGATAAAGACACAGCACGGTTCACCGATTGACGGGCGTGTCGTCGCAACGATTCCCGCAACCGCGAGAGCGGATCAATGCTTTTGCAGCTGTCGATAGAACGTGCTGCGGCTGACGCCGAGGCGACGCGCGGCTGCGGATGTATTGCCGCCGCTCTGCTCGAGTGCGTGGCACATTGCGTCGTGCCGCAACGCATTCATCGACGACACGACCCCGGCTGCGAATACCTGGGCCACCTGGGGAACGACGGGTCGACGAACGCTGTCCGGCAGCCTGTCGACGCCGATCGTCGACTGCCGTTCGCCGAGTGCGATGAGCGTACGCAGGACGCCGACCAGCTGCCGGAAATTGCCGGGCCAAGGACAGGATACAAGCAGTTCAAGCGCGGCCGGCGCAAGACGCATGCCCGCAGCCGTCGCTCCCAGTGATGACCACAGCGACGCGATCAGCTCGCCGCGATCGCCGCGCTCGCACAGCTTCGGCATGTTGAACGTGTTCTGTGCGATGCGGTAGTAAAGATCCGGGCGAAACGTCTTCGCATCGATCGCCGCCTGCAGATCGCAGTGGGTCGCAGAGACGAGGCGGAAATCGACCGGCATCGTGCGGCCACCGCCGAGTGGCGTGATCTCGCGCTCCTGGATCACGCGCAAAAGGCGGCTCTGCATCGACAGCGGCATGTCACCGATTTCGTCGAGAAACAGCACCCCGCCATGCGCCTGACGGAGCAGGCCGGGCGCGCCCTCGCGCCGGGCGCCGGTGAACGCGCCGGTGACGTATCCGAACAGTTCCGATTCGATCAGGCTCTCGGGCAGTGCCGCGCAATTGACCGCCACGAACGCTGATTTCGCGCGCGCACTGCGCCGGTGCAGCTCGCGAGCGAACACTTCCTTGCCCGTTCCGGTTTCGCCGAGCAGGAGGACAGGAATGTCGGCGTCGAGGAGGCGTGTCGCACGTTGAAGCTGGAGCTCCTGCGCATCGTCGAAATACGGCCGCGGGGCACGTGCCGGCTGGACACGCGTCGACGCTTCGCACTTGTGTGTCACCGCAATGGACGCCGACTTCGCATTGCGGCGCGCGTGGAGATGCGTACCGAGATGGTCGCGCAGCATCGAGCTGCCCCCCGCGGCTGGCAGCGCGCCGCTGAAAAGCTCGTCGTAGCGGCGGCGTCCGAATTCGCCCCAGCCAAGGCCAAGCAGTTCGAGCGCGTGGCGGTTCGCGGCAACCAGCATGTGTCCCTCGAACACCAGCAGACCTTCGCGCGCAGTGCCAAGCAGCGCGGCATCGCTGTGGACGCGGATCACGTCGCGATCGCGGCACAGGTGATCGAACAACCGATGTTCGATCTGGTCGACTGCGAGTCGCACCATGCCGAGCGCGTGGATGTGGTGGACCGACGCCTCGCCGGACAG
>NZ_JBDSWZ010000068.1:0-3359 GCF_039926425.1 Dokdonella sp. | reverse complement strand
TCGATGGCCTCGGCCTCGAAGTCGAACGCACCGGCATCGCGAATCGCAAACTGCAGGCGGCGTCGCAGATGGCATACGAGCAGGCCGTCATCGACCGCCAGACCGCGGAGCGCGAAGTCGAGCGCAACGACAAGGCATTCTCGCGCGGCGCGCAACCGGAGATGACCGTGCTGCGTGCGAAAGATGCGCTGTCGAAATCTCGCCTGAGCGAGGTGAATGCAAAGCAGAACACGCTGCTCGATCGCGACAGCCTCGCGTTCGAACTGAAGACCAAGCGGTTCGCGCTCGATCGGCAGAAGCTGCTGGTCGACGACCTCGTGCGCCGGGTCGACGAACTGAAACTGCGTTCACCGGTCGATGGCCAGGTGGGCCAGCTGATTGCGCAGCAGCGCGCGAACGTCGCGCCGAATGCGCCAATCCTGAGTGTGGTCGACCTCAGTGCGCTGGAAATCGAAGTGCAGATTCCCGAAGTGTTCGCGCACGATCTGGCGCCTGGAATGGCCGCGGAAATTGTCGACGGCAGCGGCAAGTACACCGGCGAAGTCAGCGCGATCTCGCCGGAGATCGTCAACGGCCAGGTCACGGGCCGCGTGCGGTTCGGCGAGAAGAAGCCATCGGGCCTGCGCCAGAACCAGCAGCTCACCACGCGCATCCTGATGGACGAGCATCCGAACGTGTTGATCGTCGAGCGCGGATCGTTCATCGACACCGGCGCCGGTCGCGTCGCCTACGTCGTGCGCAACAACACCGCCGAACGCACCACGATCCAGATCGGCGCGACCAGCCTCAACTCGGTCGAGATCGTCAGTGGCGTCAAGGAAGGCGATCGCGTGGTGATCTCGGGCACCGACCAGTTCAATGGCGCGCAGCGCGTGGCGTTGAATTGAGCTGGACAGTCAAGTGAAGAACTCCGTCCCAACTGACGTCATTCCCGCGCAGGCGGGAATCGCCCCTCGCCGCGATAGAGCGATTCCCGCTTTCGCGGGAATGACGTCCTTACAGGTTTTTTCGAATCCCACTCTCCAAGAGGCCACGCCATGTTGAAGATGACCCATCTGCAGAAGGTCTACCGCACGCACCTGATCGAAACCTATGCGTTGCGCGACTTCTCGATCGAGGTGCGCGAGGGCGAGTTTGTTGCGGTGACTGGTCCGTCCGGTTCGGACAAGACGACCTTCCTCAACATCACCGGTCTGCTGGAGGAATTCACCGGCGGCGAATACAAGCTCGACGGCGTCGATGTGCATGGCCTCAACGACGATGCGCGCTCGCGCCTGCGCAACGAAAAGATCGGTTTCATCTTCCAGAGCTTCAACCTGATCCCCGACCTCAACCTGTTCGACAACGTCGACGTGCCGCTGCGCTACCGCGGCTTTGCTGCTGCAGATCGCAAGAAACGCATCGAGGAGTCGTTGGGTCGCGTCGGGCTTGCCTCGCGCATGAAGCACTACCCGTCGGAATTGTCCGGCGGTCAACAGCAACGCGTTGCGATTGCCCGCGCGCTCGCCGGATCTCCGCGCCTGCTGCTCGCGGACGAACCGACCGGCAACCTCGATTCGCTGATGGCGCGCGGAGTGCTGGAGCTGCTGGAAGAAATCAACCGGCAGGGCACGACCATCGTGATGGTCACGCACGATCCCGAGCTCGCAGCGCGCGCACATCGCAATGTGCATGTGATCGATGGCCAGGTCACCGACTTCGACGACGAGCCGCGCTTGCGTACCGCGCAACCGGCTCTGGGGAATCGGGAATCGGGAATGGCGACGACCTGACTCGACTTGCACTGCGGCTCAGTGACGAATCCCGAATCCCGAATCCACAATCCTGGTCAAAAACCATGTTCACCTACTACCTCCAGCTCGGCCTCCGCAGCCTTCGACGCAACCCGATCCTGACGTTGCTGATGGTTGTCGGCATCGCGCTCGGCATCGCCGCGAGCATGACCACGCTGACCGTGATGCACCTGATGGGCAGCGACCCGATTCCGTGGAAGAGCGACAAGCTCCACGCAGTGCAGCTCGACAACTGGGACGTCAACAGCCCGTACTCCGATGACGGTCGTCCGCCCGATCAGGTGACCTATCGGGATGCGGTGGCGCTGATGGCGGCGGGCAAGGCGGACAAGCAGGCGGCGATGTTCAAGATCGCACTGCCGGTGCAGCCGGCCAACCCGGACATCAAGCCGTTCCAGTCTCTCGGTCGCGCGACGTATGCGGACTTCTTCGGGATGTTCGAACCGCCGTTCGCCTACGGACACGGCTGGGACCGCACGCAGGACGCCGACCACGCGCGGGTGATCGTGCTCACCAAGGTGTTGAACGAGAAACTGTTCGGCGGACAGGATAGTGTCGGCAAGACGCTGCGCATGAACGGCATCGACTACAGCATCGTCGGCGTGCTCGGTGACTGGAAGCTGCGCGCGCGCTACTACGACCTGACCAACGGCGCGTTTGCCGATCCGGAAGAGTTCTATATGCCGTTCACCGCGGCGATCGACCTGAAGCATCGCTCGAGCGGCAACAACAGCTGCTTCAAGTCGTCGGGTGAGGGATGGGATGCGTACCTGGCATCGGATTGCGTGTGGATCCAGATGTGGGCCCAGCTGGATTCGCCGGCGCGCCTGGCCGATTACAAATCGTTTCTCGACAGCTACGTCAACGAGCAGAAGAAGCTCGGCCGGTTCGAGCGTCCGCTCAACAACCGTCTGCTCGACGTCAACGCATGGATGCGCGACCAGAAGGTCGTCTCGCGCGACGTCGAGGTGCAGACCGGCCTCGCATTCGCGTTCCTTGTCGTGTGCCTCGTCAATACGGTCGGCCTGCTGCTGGCCAAGTTCACGCGCAAGTCCGGCGAGATCGGCCTGCGTCGCGCGCTCGGCGCCAGCCGACGGGAAGTCTTCACGCAGTTCCTGATCGAATCCGGCGTCGTCGGCATCACCGGCGGAATGCTGGGTCTGGTCTTGACCGCGCTTGGACTGGTGGGCGTTCGCGCGCTCTACACCGAATACAAATCCGTCGCACAGCTGGACTGGACGATGATTGCAATGACGGTTCTGCTCGCCGTCGTCTCCGCATTGCTTGCAGGCCTGTACCCGACGTGGCGCGCATGTCGCGTGCAACCGGCGGCTCAACTGAAGATGTAGTACCCGATCCTTCTTCCCTGCGGGACGTCCTCTGGTCGCCCGAACAGGAGAAGGAACACAAAGGAATCCCCATGGAAATCCGCCCCATCTTTTCAGCGCTGATGCGCAGCAAGGTCTCGATGATCCTGATCGGGTTGCAGGTTGCGCTCACGTTGGCGATCGTCTGCAACGCGCTCTTCATCATCGGGCAGCGCCTCGACAACATGAATCGACCGAG
>NZ_JBDSWZ010000067.1:0-5422 GCF_039926425.1 Dokdonella sp. | reverse complement strand
CGGTCGCAACGTGCGCACGATGCCGATGCTGTGGTCGCCGGTGGATCCGACGGTGTTGTTCTACACATCCAACGTGGTGTGGAAGTCGACGGACCACGCGCACAGCTGGACACGCATCAGTCCCGATCTCGCGCGATCGACGTGGGCGATCCCGGCAACTGCCGGCGCGTACGCGAAAGAGGTGAAGCCAAAAGCCGCAGGCAGCATCACCGCGCTCTCTGCATCGCCGCGCGACGTGAACGTGCTGTGGGCCGGAACCGATGACGGCAACATCCAGATGACCCGCGATGGCGGTGCGAAGTGGACCAACATGACGCCGCCGGCGATCAAGCCGTGGGCGCGCATCTTCAACATCGATGCCGGACATTTCGACTCGGCCACCGCGTATGCCGCCGCGAACACGATGCGCATCGACGACATGAATCCGCATTTCTGGCGCACGCATGATGGCGGCAAGACCTGGACCGGGATCAATCGCGGCATCGCGCCCGGCGCGGTTGCGAATTCCATCCGTGAAGATCCACGCAAGCCCGGTTTGCTGTACGCCTCCACCGACACGCAGGTGTGGGTGTCGTTCGATGATGGCGATCAGTGGCAGTCACTGCGGCTGGACATGCCCGCAGTCTCGGTGCGCGATCTGCAAGTCAAAGACGACAGCACCTGTCAGTGTTCCGACCTCGTCGCAGCCACACACGGTCGCGGCTTCTACATCCTCGACAACGTGACTCCACTGCGGCAGGCGGCCGAAGCGCGCGGTGCGCAAGACGCCTATCTGTTCAAGCCGCAACCGGCGACGCGGATCCGCATGGCAACGAACGATCCCACGCCGTGGGCACCGGAACTTCCCGCCGGCGAAAACCCACCCAACGGCGCGATCATCGACTACTTTCTCGCGTCAGGCGTGGCCGGCCCCGTCACCATCGACATCCTCGATGCCGACAACGCGGTCGTGCGCACCTACACGAGCGAACTCACGCGCGACCCGGATCCGGCAGTGGACCGCGCCGCATACGACAAGACGTGTCAGGCCTCACCGGAGTCGCCCGACTGCTCCGTGCCGCTCTACTGGCCCTCGCGCATCAAGTCGGTGCCGACCAGCGCCGGCATGCATCGCATCAGCTGGAACCTGCGCTACCAACCCTTGGCGACGGAGCGCCAGCCAATTGAAATCGCAGTGCCCCATCGCAGCTCGCCGCCACCGAGTTCGCCATGGGCTCCACCCGGCGATTACACCGTACGTCTCACTGCTGGGGGGAAGACGCTGACGCAACCGCTCACCGTGCGCCTCGATCCGCGCGTCAAGACACCAGCCGCGGCGTTGCGGGAAAACACCAAGTTGTCACTGGAGATGTATGGGCTGGCGCGCACCACGCGCATGGCCTACGCGCAGGCACATGATCTGGGAGTGGCGGTTGCGAAGCTCGGGCCGGTTCAGAGCAAAGAAGCAGAGTCGCTCAAGACCGCGCTCGATGCGATCGCGCCAGACGAGTTGCATGGCGAGGCGCGTGAGGAAGCGAAAGATCGCGGCGGCGCGCATCCTCCATCGACGTTGAATGACGTGAGCGATGCCGCCTTGAGTGCATCGCTGGCGTTGCAGGCTGCAGACACCGCGCCAACTGCGGCGCAGATTGCGGCGTGTGTGCAGGCGCGCGCTCAAGCGAATGAGGCGATGGCCCGATGGGAGATGGTGCAGTCGAAAGACCTGGCGACGTTCAACGCGAAGTTGAAGGCGAAGGGACATGACACATTGGCATTGCCGCCACTGAGGATGCCCGCTGCATTGCCCAGCGACGAGAATGGAAACAAAGACGAGGAGTAGGGCGGCGAAAGCGATATCGCGACATGCCCTCAGCCGGCATGGCTGACTCCCCGACGGGCAGGACGATTCAAGGTCGCGTGCGCACGTGCCACACCGCTGGGTTGATCGTCGGAAGCGCTTCCAGTTGCGGCCGCGCGACGTAGTAGCCCTGGAACAGCGAGATGCCGAGTGTCGCCAGCACGTCGAGTTCGTCCGCCGTCTCCACGCCTTCGGCGACAACGCGAACCGATAGTTTTTCGCAGAGGCCGACAACCGCTGCAACCACGTGCTGACGGGGCACACTTGCCTCGATCCCGCGAATGAGATGCATGTCGAGCTTGACGAGGTCCGGTTGGAAATCGACGAGAAGTCCCAGCCCGGCGTAACCTGCGCCGAAGTCGTCGAACGCGGTCATCATGTGCCGCGTCCGGTAGTAGCGGACGATATCGAGTGTGTGGGCGGGATCACGGATCGGTTCGTTTTCGGTGAACTCGAAGATCAGCTTCTCGGTCGAAAATCCCGCGCGGACCGCCGCTTCCAGCGTCAGCCGGATACAAGCTGCAGGCTCGTAGACGGCCTGCGGCAGGAAGTTGATCGAGAGGCGCTCACGCATGTCGAGCGCTGCCGCGGTCTCGATGGCGACGACTCGACACCTCTGGTCGAAGCGATAGAGCTGCTCGGGCTGCACGCGGCGAAGCACCTCCGCAGCGTTGTCGCCGCCCGCAAACCGGACGAGCGCCTCGTAAGCGAACACGTCCTGTGCCGAGAGATCCACGATGGGCTGAAAAGCCATGCGGATCTCGAAATCAAGATCCGG
Organism: Dokdonella sp.; assembly: GCF_039926425.1. GTDB lineage: Bacteria > Pseudomonadota > Gammaproteobacteria > Xanthomonadales > Rhodanobacteraceae > Dokdonella_A. The sequence goes on along the minus strand of NZ_JBDSWZ010000067.1, from coordinate 2,807 downwards.
CGTATCCCGACACCGCACGCATCCGCGCGCGCCGTCATTGTCTTCGGGAGGTACGGCAGTGGTGGGTCGTTTCTCGTCCATTCCGCCTCGTCTGCATCTGCGCTGTGACTCTTGCAGCGAGAGATGAGGTGCCACCTTACACGCAACCGCGCACCGACCGGTGTTTGCTGATGCCGAGTGCGGAAAGCGGATCGACTGAGACGGAACCCCCGTGCCAGGCGATGCGGATAACCAGACTTGCTCGTTGGCCTTCGTAGAAAAATGGAACCAGCCCGATCCAGATTGCGCTTCCGGATCGCCTGCGGCCTCTCCACTCGGACGGGAGTGGCTAAAAAGCCGGCGATGCAGCCAACAAGTCTCTGTCAGCGTCCACGTCCCACCACCAGATTGTCGAACACGCCCCATACAAAATTTCCGTCAACGTTCGCTTCGGGTGCGCTCACGGTCAAGCTGTGAATCGGTTGCGTTGCGACGAAGCCGCGGAAATCCTGCTGACTCGTGGAGGTGAATGTCTCGATTGCGCCGTCACCGAGTTCGATGCGGATCGTCGTCGGCGGCTGCAGGTTCATGTCGACGCTGGTCAGGTCCAGGTACATCTGACCCCAGACATTGCCACCGATTGCGGTGACGGGCGCGCCGGTGAACGTGATCGTGAGTGTCGACGTTTCGCTCGCGGACACGGTCGAGAGTTCGCCGGCTCCGTCGAACAGGTAGAAGTCACCGATGTCGTGTTGCGGAGCGGCGCTGACCGCATAGGTAAATGTGCCGCCAAACAACAACGGTCCGTGCACATAGCCGGTGCGCAGTGCAGTGAACGCATTTGTTTCGTAGCCGGGTGCGACCGCGGCGACAAACGCGTCGCGGTTGTCGAACGTGCGCAGCGCGCGTCCGCACGCACCGTCGCTGGCATCGTCGAACCCGTTGGCGAACAGTCGGTCGGTCGCAGCACATGACGTCGCTTCCACCTGGAAGACAAGCGGGATCGCATGCATCGGGTGTGCAGCGTCATTGGTTGCGACGCACAGTGCCGCCGTGTAGTCGCCTGTCGCGACAGTGCCCGCATCGAACGTGAGCGTGACGTCGTCATGCTGGCCGGCTGCGACGGTACCGTTCACCGACCCGATCGTGAGCCACGGTTGCGCGGCCTGCGTGCCACAGTCGGGTGGTGTCACGCCGTCGCTGTTGGCGGTTGTGACCGCGTAGCTCAAGGTGCCGGCACCGCTGTTGCGGATGACGAGCGTTTCGCTGCGCTGGATGCCGGCATCGAGCGCGACTGCGAGTTTGGCTGGTAGTGCAGCGATGGGCTGTGTCGGTGCGCCTTCGTCGCTCAGGGTCAGCGTCAGGCTTGCCTCGTTCGGCGGATCGCCGTTGCCATCGCCGAGCACGTTGACGACCACAGGCAGATCGCCGGTGTAGTCGGCCGGCACGTCGACGTCGACGATCACGATCTGTTCCTCGCCGGGATCGGGTGAACCGGAGAGACTTCCGCAACCATCGAGCACCGGCCAGCCGAGCTGGTACCAACCGCCGTTGGTCGTGCCCATGCCGTCGACGAGCGGATGGACGTCCGAGCAGAACGAGAACGTGTTGCGCTTGCGCACGGCAGACAGCGTCACGTTCTCGGGCAACTGGAAGGTCAGTGCATCGACGCCGGCGAATGCGTCGGAGACCATGTGCAGGTCGAGCAGATAGCTGTTGATGCGACCGCGCGCGTAACTGGTCGGCGTGCTCGCGCCGGTGATGCCGATGTCTGCGTGCGCGGCGTGCATGACGCCCACGCAAGCGAAGGTGGCGACGAACGCGATGCGGCGCAGCGTGCATGTGTTGAAACGGAGGCGGTTCGATGTGGTCACGGTGCGGCACTCCCGATGACGAGGTTGTCGAGCGTCGGCCAGCGATCGGGCGATTCGCCGACGACGGGCGGGTCGATTTCGGGCGCATCGACGAAGATGCCCGCGATCGGTGCATTCGCGACGAAACCGCGGAAGTCGTCCGGCCCTGTCGAGTCGACGGTTTCGGTCGTGCCGATGGTGCCGTCCTGCATCAGCACCGTGACCACGACCTGACCCGACGTCGGCTGCAGCGAGAAATCCGACGTCCACACGTTCGCGCCGATCGCAGTGAACGGCGGGTCGTCGATCGTGGTGAGGACGGAAACCGGATCATCGACGCGGTCGGTCGAGATGTAGCCCACGCCGTTGTAGAGCGGATGGGTTGCAAACGCGCCAGTGAAGATCGTGTAGTGCCAGGCGTCGCTGCCGTCGGTGTAGTTGATCGGCTGGCTCGTGCCTTGCTCGATCTCGTTGAAGTCGTGCTCGGCGTAGCCCGGTGCGATCGCGGCAAGAAACGCGGTGCGGTCGGTGTAGACGGTCACCGGATCGGTGCCACGCACCGCGTCAAGACCGCAGGCGAAGACGCGATCGAACGGCGTGCTGGCCGGGATGGCCGCCGCCAGCGCGAGGTTGCCCGGGCGTGAGGTCGTCGACGCACTCGCCGAGGTCGCGGCGAGCGCGAGCAGGGCGAGGATGGGTCTCCGGAGTGATGTCATGGATCGTTTCCTTTCTGGGAGGGGCGCCGGCGCGACGTGGCCGCGGATACCGTCGCGTGGAATCGCCGCGCACTTCACGACAGATCGTCGCCAGGGTCCATGCGAAACGCCTTCCAATCACCTTCCGTCAGGCTTCCGTCATGGTTCGGCGGCTTCAGCCGCGGCTGTGCGCCACCGGTGCGACGGTGAGTTCGGCCGGCACGGTGCGCTCCCCAGCGAGCTCGCGTGCCGCTGCGAGGGCATTGCGCCACGCGCCCGG
>NZ_JBDSWZ010000066.1:0-11134 GCF_039926425.1 Dokdonella sp. | reverse complement strand
ATCGGGACTGATGCGTGTCCAGCTGTGCGCGTGGTCCGTCGACTTCCACACCACGTTGGATGTGTAGAACAACACCGTCGGATCCACCGGCGACCACAGCATCGGCATCGTGCGCACGTTGCGACCGTAGTCGGTGCCGCGTTGATCCTTGCCGGGGCCGACGCGCGTGGTCTGCGCGGTGGTGCGGTTGTACAGGCTCACGTTCGTGCGTTCGCTTCCGAAGACGAGATCCGGATCGTTCGGATCGGCGGCCGCAATGCCGTATTCCTGGATGTTGACCGGATGCCAGTCGTGGAACGTGATTTCTCCGTCCATCGAGCGGCTGTCGACGCACGCTGACCCCGAATCCTGCTGACCACCACACACGCGATACGGAAACGCGTTGTCCGTCGACACGTGATACATCGCCGCGGTGAGCTGGTTGTACCAGTTGCTCCACGACACGCCGCGGTTGGCCGATACGATCGCGCCCTGATCGGCGACGACCAGAAGAATGGTCGGATCGACCGGATTGATCCAGACCTTTTGATAGTCGTCGCCGCCGGGACTGCCACGGACTGCGCTCCACGATGTTCCGCCATCGTCGGTGCGCCACAGCACCGTTGACGCGCTGTAGACCCTGTTTGAATTCGTCGGATCGACGGTGATCGTTGGAAGATCGCCGCCACCGATGCGCGCAAGCGGGCGTGGGTCCATCGTGCCGCCTGCGGATGCGGGCGCTGTAGTGGGACCGTGCGTGACCTGCGACCAATGCTCGCCCGCATCGGTCGATCGATAGAGCCCGACCGTTCCGGTGGTGCCTTCCTGCTTGGTCGGCACCGCTCCCGCGATCGCCGCGACCATTGCGTAGACCGTGCCTGGATCCTGCGTCGCAACGGCGAGATTGGCTTCGATGACGCCCGCTGGCAATCCATTGGCAAGACGCTTCCACGTGGTGCCACCGTCACTCGACTTGAAAATGCCGCCGTTCGGTTTGCCAAACTCGGCGCCTTCGAGATAACTCTGCTGCTGCTGCCACAACGCCGCGTACACGATGTTGGAATTGGATGGATCGATGCGAACGTCGTTGCCGCTGGTGTACTCGTCCTGATACAACACCTTGTCGAACGTCTTGCCGCCGTCGGTTGAACGGAAGATTCCGCGCTCCGCATTCGGTCCGTAGGGATGCCCGAGCGCGGCGACGAACAGTCGATCCGGATTCTTCGGATCCACCGCGATGTTGGCGATCATCTGCGTGTCGCGCAAACCCAGATGCGTCCACGTCGCGCCCGCGTCGATGGATTTGTAGACGCCATCGCCGACGGCCAGATCGGGCCGGATGATTCCCGCGCCGGAACCCACGTAGATGATGTTCGGGTCCGACTCCGCGACGGCAATTGCACCGATCGACCCGGTCGACTCCTTGTCGAACAACGGCAGCCAGTTGGAACCGTAATCGGTCGATCGCCAGACACCGCCATTGTCATAGCCGACATAGAACACGTTGCGCTGGGTTGGAACTCCGGCGAGCGCCCTCGCCCGGCCGGCGCGCGTCGGACCGATGGCGCGCCAATGCATTTCCGAATAGAGCGACGTCGGGTTCGCGCTTGCCGCAGCGTCGGCGGACTGTGCAGTGGCCGGAGATATCGGTGGGGTTGGGCCGAGCGCGGTCAACGTCGCACCGGCAATTGCGGCCACGATCAGGCGGGAGATCATCATGTGCGGCAGCCGTTTGCGAGGGGAGTGACGTCGAAAAACCTAACAGAACAGCAGACGGCTCGCCAGCGGCGACGGCTGCGCAACTCCGCGACGATGTCAGATCCGTAGGCCGGACGCGCTGTTCGCGGCCGGCGCTTTTCCGCCCCATTGCACGAAGAGCGCCGGCCGCGAAAAACGCGTCCGGCCTATGGGGTTGTTCGGCGATGGTGGCCTGACACGCCACGAAACTCCGATCGGGCGGCGTGCGACGTCGCCAGTGTCGATTGGGTTTGTTTACATCCGCACAAGTCGCACCGACTTCCACGGCTTCATCGAGGCTGCTTTTGTGGGAACGGCTTCAGCCGCGATGCCTTCGACTTGCTTCACAGCTCTTCATGAAAAGCATCGCGGCTGAAGCCGCTCCCACCAAGCATTTTGCGTCAGCGCGACGCCGCAACGATGTCCATCGGGTGGGCAGCCCACGTGCGTTATCTGCATCGGTGCCAATCGAGGGCTTTGCTCGACGCTGAATCAGGAATTCGTGACAGCGTAGCGGAGCGCCTGTTTCAAATGCGCCGCGTCGGCCGGATATTCGGCATGCATCGCATTCTGTGCGTCGACGACCCGTTGACGCGTCGTTGCATTGTCCACGCTGCGCAATGCGCATCCTGCGGCGACCGCGTTGACATACAGCCGCTGCGGATCATCCGCGCTGACGTTCTTCGCCATCAGCGCGACCGCTTCTTCGGCATCTGCACAGGCGACGGTGTTCAGCGCGAGGTCGACCTCGACCTGTTCGATCAGGGTGCGTGCAAGATGCGTCGGCTTGGGCGACGGATGCGCCCGCAACACGGCCACCGCCTCATCGATGTTCCGGCGCGCGCCTTTGAGGTTGCCCTGCTCGCGTTGCGCGCCCGCGAGCCCGGTCAGCGTGAACGCGGTATCGGTGGCGTCTGCGCCTTTGCGTCGGATGTCCAGCGCCTCGGTCCAGATCAGTTCCGCTTCGGCCCAGTGGCCGAGCGCGTATTCGGTGGAGGCCAGGTTGTTGAGACTGGTGCCGAGCTTGCGCGAACCGGGCGGCTCGAGCGATCTGCGCAAGTCGAACGCCTCCTTCATGGCCGCATTCGCGCCCGCGTAGTCATGCGAGCGCATCAGACTGAACGACAGATTGTTGAGCCGGATGCCGACATAGCCATGTGTGTTGCCGTACACGCGCCGCGTGATGGCGAGCGCTTCCTTGCGCATCTGCGATGCGGCAGCGGCTTCTGCGCTGGTTTCGTAGGTGTTGGCGAGTGCATCGAGCGCGTCCGCCAGACGGACCGGATTGGTTGCATCGGACGCACGCAACGCACTGACGATGGGTTCGAGCAACACGCGTGCCTCCGCATGGCGATCCTGATCGTCATAGGCCCAACTCAGCGTGATCGCGGAGCTGGCAGTGGTGTCGTCGGCGGCGCCGCGCAATGTCAGGAACAACGCAGTGCCGCGCGCCATGTCGTCGATGGCACCGGTGATTTCGCCTTGCGACATGCGATTGATGCCACGCGTGACGGCGAGATCGGCAGCAAGCTCCGACTCGGCTGCATCGGCCGGCAGCAAGCGCGCCGCTTCATCGAGCTTCAGGGCCGCGTCCTTGAAATCGTCGAGGCCGCCCTGGCTGCGCGCGAGCAAGGTGAGTGCATGCACGCGCTTGCCGTGCGCGTCGGGCAGAGCCGTGGTCTGCACGTCGAGTGCGCGCTCGAACAGCCCGAACGATTCCTTCGAGGCACCAATGCCGAGATACGCCTCGCCCATCGCCATGAGCAGATCGAAATGCACCGCGGGGTCCTTGAACCGGTAGTGCTCCGCGCGTTCGGCGCCACTCTTGAGCAGCGCTTCGGCCGTGATTTTTTCACCCTTGGTCGCAGCCGGATCGGCACTGCGAAAGATGTCGAGCAGGAATTCGACGGTTTGTCGCGACTTGTCGCTTTCGGTGCGCGCCACATCGCGTTGGAGGCGCGCTTCGTTGGCTTGCACCAATGCGGTGGCCAGGCCCACGACGAGCGCGGCGATCGCGATGAAACCCAATAGAGCGGCCAGCGCGTGTCGGCGCAGGAAGCGCGAGGACCGGTAGCGCCAGCCACCCCGCCGTGCCGCCACCGGTCGGCTGTGGAGATGGTTTTCGATATCCAGGGCGAGGTCGGCCACGCTGGCATAGCGTTGCTCGGGCGCCTTGCGCAGAGCCTTCAGAATGATCGAATCGAGATCACCGCGCAGTTCGTGGCGCAGCTGCTGCGCCGAGACCTCACGCCCCGCCGTTCGTATCACGACGTCGCCTGGGTCGCCATCGTTGCCAAACGCGAGGCTTGGGCGGGTGGGCTCCTGATCGAGGATCGCCCGTTCGTACGCGGCGGGCGTCGAGTCCTTCACCTTGTAGGGCCGGCGGCCGGTCAGCAACTCGTACAGCAACAGGCCGAGCGCATACACGTCGACTGCGGTGGTGACCGCTTCGCCGCGCACCTGCTCGGGCGCGGCGTACTCGGGTGTGAAGACGCGTTGCAGACTGGCGTGGCTGGCCACGGGATCGACCAGCTTGGCGATGCCGAAGTCGAGCAGTTTCACGTCGCCGCGTCGATTGACCATCAGGTTCGACGGTTTCAGATCGCGATGCACCACGAGGTGCGCATGCGCATGACTCACGGCTGCGCAGACGGTCAGGAACAATTGCAGACGCGCGTGGATGCCGAGATCGTGCTCGTCGCAGTAGCTGCGAAGGTCGGTCCCGTCGACATGCTCCAGAGCGAGCCACGGAAGCCCGGTGTCGGTCAGACCGCCATCGACCAGATGCGCAATGTTCGGATGATTGAGATGCGCGAGAATCTGCCGCTCGGCGCGAAAGCGGCCGATCAGCTCCTGCGCGTCCCAACCGGCGCGGATCAGCTTGATCGCAACAATCTGCTCGAACCCGCCCTCCACGCGCTCGGCACGCCAGACGGTGCCCATGCCGCCGCGTCCGATCTCCTCAACGAGGCGGAACGGGCCTACCTTGCGCCCATGGAGTTTCTCGCTCTCGACCCGAATCTCGCGATCGTGAAATGCGGAAAGAACATCCGGCACCTGCGCATCGACCACCGTTCGAACGACATCCCCGCTGTCCGCCCGCAGCAGCGCGAGAATCTCCGCGCGCAATTGCGGATCCTCCACGCCGCGCTCGTCCAGTGCGGCCTCCCAGGTCTCGGGCGGCTGATCGACCAGAACATCGAAGAGTGCGCGTACACGTTGCCAGTCGTCGGCTTGCATGGTCTTCGAGGTTCTGCCAGGTCGATATTGAATGATGCGGGTGCGTTGCAGCGCTCCCGTTTCAAGAGAGTGCGGCGCAGGCACAACGATGCACCGCGTTCCCGCGGCACTGCTTCAATGTACGCAACCCATGGTGGCTGCGGATCACTCAATTCGGCCGGCCGGCGCACCCGCGACGCGTTCGAACGACGAATGCGGTCGCGGCTCTTGGGTCACTGGGCGTCCTTTGCGCCCTTTACTTCGCCAGCTTGGTCAGCAGGCTGTGCCAGAAATCGAGTGCCGCCGGAACCTCCGAGGCCAGCAGCTTTTCATTGAGGCCATGGGCGAACGAATCATTGGCCTTGCCGAAGTTGGGAGAGACGCCGTAGCTCGGTACCCCGGCGTTGCGGAAGTAGAGGCTGTCCGACGCGCCGGACGACATCCCGGGAACGATCTGCACGGCCGGGAAGCGTTCGTGCACCGTTGCAGTCACGGCGGCAACGACGTCCGCGCGCAACGGCGACGGCGGGCTCTGCACCGGCGCCGGCAACTGCACGGTGATCTTCACCGTGGGATCCGCGACGACGGTGTTCAACGTGGCCTGCACCGAATCGATGCTGACGCCGGGGAAGATGCGGCAGTTGATGTTTGCGGTGGCACGCTGGGGCAACGCGTTGAGCGCGTGGCCGCCGTCGATCATGGTGGCGACACACGTCGTGCGCAGTTGGCCGACATAGGCCGGGTCTGCCGAAATGGTCGCTGCAGCCGCGGCGTCGTTCGGGTTCGCACTGAACGTCAGCATCGCTTGTGCGAGCGGACCGTTGCCATGTTCGCCGAGCGCCTTCAGCGACGCGAGCGTGATGTCGCTGTGCTGCACAGGGAACGCGTGCGCCTCGACGTGATCCAGTGCCTTGTTCAAACGATAGATCGCGTTGCCCGGCGCGGGCTCGCTCGAATGACCGCCAGGCGAGGTGACTGTCAGGAGGAAATCGGCATAGGTCTTTTCCGCCGCCTGGATTTCGTAATCCACAGGCTTCATCTGGTCGTCGAACGTACCGCCACCGGAGTCCGCGTTGAGCAGGAATTCAGCGTCGTGATACCGCTTGGCCAGTTCGCGCGTCGAGGCCATCTCGGTCTCCTCGTCGCCCGAGAACACCAGGATCATTTCGCGCGACGGGACGAAACCCTCGCGCTTGAAGCGCATCATCGTTGCGACCAGCGTGACGAGATTGGTCTTCATGTCGGCCGTTCCCCGGCCATAGAGATAACCGTTCTCCTCGATCAGTGTGAACGGGTCGCGCGTCCAGTCTTTCGGGTTCGCGGTGACCACGTCCATATGCGCTGAAAGGAGAATCGGTTTGCCCTTGCCGCTGCCGCGGTAATGCGCGACCAGTGCGGCGGTGCGCGCGACCGGAATGATGTCGATGTCCGCTTTCGCAAAGCCCGCCGATTCCAGCTTGTCGGCGAGATAGCGCGCGAACTCCGGAACCTTGTCCTTGCCCTCTTCCGTTTGCGCGGCGATCGCATGGCGCAAGATGTCCATCGTTTCGGGCATCGTGTGCGCAGTGGTTTCTGCTGCCGCGCGCGAGAGTGATCCAATGGCCAGCGCGATGCAGGCGGCGATGTACGTGGGGCGGATGGGCATGAGGGTCCTTGGTGACGTGGGATTGTCGGCGATGGGCGGGAATCACATTCGCAAAGAAGAAGCCGGTTGCGACGATGAACCCTGCCTGCGGGCGATGGGTTGCCGGTCGGCCGTCATCATGGTGCGAATGAGCCGCCATGCTTCGTCGGACTGCACTACCTGCTTCTTCGCTTGTCAAGCGTGGCATGTGAATTTGCCGGGGGAAGCGACCGCTTCCGCGGGCTCGCCCGAACGTGAGCCGCGCGGTCCATGTGGATCTTCCTGCTCGCCCGTCGGCATCGTTGAATGGAAGAGCAGGCGCTGCGATAGACTGCATCGTCATTCGGGGGTACCTCATGATCCTGTTCATCGTCGGTCTGATCGTGTTTCTCGGCATCCACTCGGTCTCGATCGCTGCACCGACCTGGCGCGATGCGCAGGTCGCGCGCAACCCGGGCGCCTGGAAGGGCCTCTATTCGGTGGTCTCGGTGATCGGCTTCGTGCTGCTGGTCTACGGTTACGGGTTGGCGCGACAGGTGACGCCGGTCGTTTGGTCGCCGCCCACCTACATGCGGCACATCGCGTTGCTGGTCATGCTGCCGGTGTTCCCGCTGCTGTTGGCTGCCTATCTTCCCGGTCGCATCAAGACCGCCGCGAAACATCCGATGCTGTTGGCGGTGAAGTTCTGGGCGCTCGCCCACCTGCTGGCGAACGGAACGCTGGTCGACATGATCCTGTTTGGCGCCTTTCTCGCGTGGGCCGTTGCGGACCGGATCGCGATCAAGAGGCGGAGAAATCCGCACGTGATTCCCGTCGCGCCGCGCGGGCCGGCCAACGACGCGATTGTCGTGGTGGGAGGTCTCGTTCTGTACGTCGCGTTCGTGATGGTGATCCATCGCTGGCTCATCGGCGTGTCGCCGCTGATGTGACCGGAGCGTTGTCTTCACGTTCGTCGACCGCGGTGCGAGCACGGGATCAAGGATGTGCCTGACAAGGGCAGAGTTCAGCCGCGCCCCTCCACAGTGCATGCACCAATTGCACCGTGAAGCACAAGGTGGCGCCGATGGTTTTCAGATACAGCATCAAGCTCAGGGGCGCGGGTTACGGTCCACCGGATCAACCGGATGACACCGAGATCGAAACCAAACGTGAACTGCCGCAACAGCAATCCGCGTCGAACAAGCAGCTGATCATCGACGAGATCCGACGCGATATCGTCGACCGTGCGGATCTCGATTTCGAAGGATGGCCGGTGTTCCTGACGGAAGAGCCCGACGGCGAGTAGCGCGTTTGCTGACGTGCCCGAAAGGCAACACGCACCGTTTGCACGGCGTGTCATTGCCGCAATTCCCGTGCGTTTCCGCTCATCGGCAGCGATTCATGGAATTGACCGGTTCGAGCGCCCGGGATTTTCGTAGGCCGGACGCGCTTCTTGCGGCCGGCGCTCTTGATGGGGGGGGCCGGCCGCAAAGAGCGCGTCCGGCCGACGAAAGCGCGAGTCCGTGCGCTACCCGGTCAGACCTGATCGCGTAACCAGCGGATCACTGTTTCGACCGTGCGGCGCCGCGTGCTGCGCAGGGCGTCTCCTTTGGGTCGCACGATCCAGTAGGCATCGGTCAGTCGGACTTCACGCATACCGAACGGGCGAATCAGCGCACCGCTTTCCAGCGCATCGGCGGCCAGCCGACCGCGCGCCAGTGCGACGCCCTGCCCGAGTTCGGCAGCGCGCAATACCAGATCGGACGATGCCAGGCGCGGCCCTTTTTTCAAGTCGATCGACGCCGGACCAAACTGCGTGCGCCAGTGCTCCCAGCTCGCGAGCGGATCGCGATCGTGCAGCAGGCGCAGCGTGCGCAAACTTGAAACATCCCGCGATTGCCGTGCCTCTTTCCACAGCGCCGGGCTCATGACCGGATACAGGACGTCGTCCATCAGCGGCTCGCAGTCGACGCCGGGCCATGCGCCAGCACCCATCCGCACCGCCAGATCGATCCCCTCGTTCAACGCGTCCAGCTGCTGACTCACCAGAACCGACAGTTCGATCCGCGGGTGCGCGCGCTCCAGCGCAGGCAAGCGAGGCAGCAACCAGCGCGAAGCAAACGATGGCGCCACCGTCATCGTCAACGAAAATGGCGACCGCTGTTCGCGCACCGCAGCGATCTCGGCGTCGATGGCCTGCAGGTGCGAGAGGATTTTCTGGCCGAGCGCCCCGCCCTGCTGCGTGGGTGCCCAGGCGGTGTCGCGATCACGATCGACGACCGCCAGCCCGAGCCACGCCTCGAGTTCCGTCAGGTGCCGACTCACGGAGGAATGCGCAACGCCCAACTCACGCGCCGCCGCCCGGACTCCGCCTTTCGAACAGGCAAGCGCGAACGCACGAAGCGCATTGAGGGGAAGATCTTTCATGGTCTGAATAGTAGACCACAGCGGTGTCGGCACGCACGGCGTTCAGCCCGGATGATGGGCGCTCTCTCCCGCGCCATCGCCGACGCGTGTTCCCTTCACTCCTTTATCTACGAACCCGATGACGTCGATCGACAATTCCCTCCTCGCCTCCGCGAGCGTGCTTCTGGTGGCTGCGATCACGCCAGGACCGAACAACCTGGTCGTTTTTCGCACCGCGGCGCGCGGTGGGTTTGCGTTCGCACTGCCGGCCATCTCCGCCATCGTCATCGGTGGCGTGCTGATGCTCGCCCTGGTGTCAGCTGGAATCAACGATGCATTCGAACGCTGGCCTGCGCTGCGAACGGCCATCGCAGTCGGCGGCGCTGCATACCTCGCATTTCTCGGATGCCAATTGATGCGCACGCGCTCCGTCGAGCCTGTGGACCCGGCGTTGCCCGCCGGAGTACCCGGCCTGATCGGCTTCCAGTTCCTCAACCCCAAGAGCTGGGTGATGGTCCTTTCACTCGTCGCCGCATGTCCCGCGAGTCACGCACTGACTCGCTTTGCGTACCTCCCAATCATGTTCGTGATGATCCCGGGCGCATGCCTGCTGGTGTGGGCACTCGCGGGCGATCGACTCGCTTCGCGTCTCGCAAATCCCGCGACCCGAAGATGGGTGGACCGCATCCTGGGGGCGTCACTGATCGCAAGCGCGCTCGCTCTCCTGCTCTGAATCACCCAAACAAGGCCCAACCCCGATGACACGAATCCATGAACCCATCCGAGTGCTGGCGGTCTGCGGCAGCCTCAGGCAAGAGAGCTACAACCGGCGTCTGCTGCAGGGCGCCGCGTTGGTGGCTCCGGCAGGAATGTCGGTGCATCTCCATGACACGATTGCCGACATTCCGATGTTCGATGAAGACGTCGCGTGCAGCCCTGCGCAGTTGCCACACGGTGTGCAGCGGCTGCGCGATGCGGCCGTCAATGCGGATGGACTGCTGATCGCGACGCCCGAGTACAACCAGTCGCTTCCCGGCGTGCTGAAGAACACGATCGATTGGCTGTCGCGGCCGACGGACGACGGCATCGACGTACTGGAGCGCACGCCTGTCGCGATCGTTGGCGCAACGACCGGCCCATGGGGCACGCGTCTCGCGCAGGCTCAACTGCGCCAGGCGCTGACGGCGACGGGCTCGTTCGTGTTGCCGGCACCCATGCTGTTCGTGCGCGATGCGTCGCACGTCTTCGACACGGCAGTCGGCTGCTACGATGCCGATACGCTTGGGAAATTGCGCAATGTGCTGGCGGCGTTTCGCGAGTGGATCACGCTGCTGCCACGCCTGCGCCAGCTCGAATCGCCGGCGGATGGCTGAACGGTTTTCACAGAAGGAGTGTCCATTGCAACGTGACGCCAACGCATTCGATCTCGTGCTTTCCTATCCGCAGTGGCAGGGCTCAGGGCGGTCGGAAAACCTGCGCCGCGGCGCACGTGCTGCAGCGGATGTGTGTGGACGATACGGACCACTGATGCGCGTGCCGGATGCAGGGCAAGGTAAAACCGGCGGCGGGATCAATCGCTGGAGCGCGATCGTCGACCAGTTTCGGTCGGCCTGCGCGATTCTCGACGCGCAGCAGCCACACCGTGTTCTGACTGCCGGCGGTGACTGCGCGTGCGACATCGCCGTCGTCGACTACCTGCATCGCCGCCATGCAGACCTGGCTGTCATCTGGGTCGATGCGCATCTCGACGCCAATACCGTGGACACCTCGCCCAGCGGCAATTTCCACGGGATGCCGGTCGCTGCGATTCTCGGTTCTGCCCCGCCCGATCTGCAGGCGCTGTTGTCGACACCGTTGCCGCCCTCGCGGTTCCGATATGTCTCGGCGCATGTGGGTGATGACGGTGACTGGGCGTTTCAACGCAGCCATGCGCTCTCATGGCTCGAAACGGATGAAACCATCGCGGGCCCTGTGCACATCCATTTCGATCTGGATGCACTCGACCCCGTCGAATTTCCGCACGTGGCGTATCCGGACGGACGGCTGTCGATGGAGAGCGGACTTGCGCTGGTGCGCAGGATCGCCATCACAGGCAGGCTCGTCGGACTGACCATCACCGAATTCGCACCCGCCGATGAGCGCGGCGCGGACGATGGCTGTCATTTCCTGGAACGCCTGTGCGAAGCGGCC
>NZ_JBDSWZ010000065.1:0-3540 GCF_039926425.1 Dokdonella sp. | reverse complement strand
CCGAGGCACTGCTGACGTTCGTAGGGGACCTGGTGGTCGGCGAAATACTTCGCCTTGATCATCAAGCCAAGCACGTTGAGTCCTTCGCCTTCGGTCATGTGGGTGATGTCGATCGCGTTCAACGACGTGTCGATGTTCGCCTCGCCCTGGGTGACGTCGCTCAGCAGCGCTTGTGTCTGGCAGGCGAGATCGCAGCGCGCAGGTGGTGTGGGCGCACCTGGGGCCACGGTGCCGCCGAGTTCGGTGGCGATCGCGGCAAAACTTTCGTTCGCAAGCGCGGGCGTCGCGTTGGCGTCCGGATCCGGATACGCCGCAAGCAGGGTCGGCAGCTGACCTGCGTCCTGGCCCGCCGCCGTGCGTGCCGCGATGGTTTCCTGCAGACGCCAGCGAACGTCGCGCGCGAGATTGCGAATCAGCAACGGCCGCACCAGGCGCGAGATCTCCTCGTGTGTCAGGCCCGCTTTTCCAAGATCGTAGTGCCGCGAGAGAAATCCGTTCGCTTCGCTCGGGTCGGTGCCGATGTGGTCGGCCGGAATCACCTCGATCATCCATTCGGTGTCGGGAGACGACTTGCCGGGCGCGCTGGCCTGCTGTCGTGTGCGATCGGCCGGATGCGGTCCATGGCAGCCCTGACAGTGCGTGTCGAACAGGTCCTTGCCGTGCGCTGCTTTCGCCGGATCGATCGCGCCCAGCAGGTCTTCCGGCCAGCGCGGCGGCGTGAGTTTCTGCAGCGTGTGCTCGATCCGGTCGAGGTTTGGCAGGATCAGCGACGAGGTGTAGCGCTGTTCGATCGGCACCGGATTTCCGTAATCGTCGGTCAGCCGGATCACTGCGCCGACGCCGAGCGCTTCGCCAATGTTGCGCGCGAGTGGCTGCTTCACCGATCCGTTGTATTGCACCCAGTCGAACTTCCAGATGTTCCACAGGTAGGGATAGCTCACCGGCGCGCCGGCGTCGTGGTAGTTGGCGGCGCTCAAGTGATCGCCAAACACCGTATTCGCGATGCGCCCGAGCGCGTCAGTTCGGCCGAATCCTTCCTGCACCGGATAAAGGTGACGCAGCGGACTGTTCTGGCCCTGCGTCGCGAACGCCTTGATCGTGTCCCACAACTCGCCCCGCAACGCGGATTTTCCGTCCGGATAGCGCGCACCGATCACGTTGCGTGCGAAGCGGTCGAATTTCCACGGATCGACCCAGGTGGCAATCATCGACGCGACGAGGGTCGGGCCGAACGCGCCGCGCTGCATGGTGGTGAACGCATGCATCGCCTGCCCGCCGTCGATGCGGATCGCGGTGGTCCTGCCGTCCTTTTGCGCGTGGATCTCGCCGGTGTGGCATGCGGCGCAGGTCACATCGAGCACGTACTGCCCAAGCGCGGCATCGAAGTGGCGCGTGAAGCCGACCGGCAGCCGATCGGGATTGTGCGGCGTCGGTTGCGGATCGACGATAAAGCGGTAGCGCTTCAGATGCTCGGGCTCGGCAAAGCGATGTTCGTCCAGCGGCATTTCGAGATTGACGAACCAGCCGTAACGCAGCGGCGTGGTCAGCGCGCCCTGCGGCATCGAGGTGCCTTGCGGCGTGTAGTAGTACGTCTGGCGATCGGCGCTGTCGGCCGTCGCGCCCCATCCCTGGTCGAGGTAGACATAGTCGTCCACCTTCTCGTACGACGGAATCGAACGCACCGGATACATGACGAACACGAAGAACCCGACCACCGCGAGCACCGCGCCCAGCAGTGTCAGTAACGCAACCCAGCGCAGTGCGCTGCCGAGCGTGAAGTCGAGGATGCCGTGCAGGAACCCGCGTCTCGGACGTCTGCGCGACGTCGAGTGACCGAACCGGTTGACCATTGGATCCCCTTGGACTCGCACACCCCTTGGCGCGAGGATACAAGTACACAGGAGCAGCGCAGTCCGCGCAAGGCCGGATGCGCTGCCGGTCCCGCCGCGTTCGAAGACGAACGCAGCGAAGCGCCTGCACAGGCCGGGCACTGTCGATTTTCGCCGCTCCCGTTCGATGTCTTTGTGATCCCTGCCCACGGACGTCATTGGCAGCGGAATGCACCCGTGTCCCACCGGAGAGTCGACCATGAAATATTTCAGCGTGTTCCTGCCCGACCCGAAGACCAATCATGGACAGCAAACGCCCGACCAGCGCGAGGCAATGAACGCGTTCGTCACCGACGCGGTCTCGCGCGGCGAGTTCATTTCGGGCGGCGGATTCTTGCCCCTCGCGCAACACGGCGCGGTGGTACGGCGTGAAAACGGCGCCACCCGAGTGATCGACGGACCCTACGCCGAGGCCAAGGAATGGGTCGGCGGCTTCGCAATGCTCGAGTACGCATCGCGAGAAGCGGCGGTCGACGGAGCGCAGCGCTTTCTCGCCGTGGCCGGCGATGGCGAGTGCATCACGTACCAGGTCATGGATGGGCCGCATTCCAACGGATAGCGCATCCTCCGCATGCGGGTTGGGGAGGCTCGCGCGTCAGTGGCTTCAGCAGCAACGCACTTGTTGGCGAAGAGGCCTCGAGGCAGGCGCTGCTGCGACGACGAGCGCACCTGAAACGCCACAGGTCACGCCCCATCCTGCGCTAAAAGGCGAGAATCACCTGCTCCTGCCGCTCGATGGCGTCCATCTCACCGGGCGCACTCATCGATTCGCGCAGGAACTGCCGCAGATCGACGTACGCGCCACACAGTCCGCCAAATAGACACAGGTTTCTCATCAACGCATCGTTGGCACTGCAGCGCTTGCCCAGATCACAGGCTGCAAGCATCCACGCCCAGTGTTCCACGTCAGAACCCGACACGTTGCCGAAGCGGGAGTCCGGATGTGGCCACTTCATCACGTCGGCCACAACGCCGAAGACTTCCGGATCACGGCTGGCGAGGAGCGATGTCAGCTCCGAGTCGAAATCGCCCGGCGGCAGATCGCGCCAGTCGGCCGCGAAAAGTCGGGCTCTCGCCCACGCATTGCCTGCGGCGGCTGCAAAATGGATAGACGCGTTGACTTCCGCACCACGCGCGCCGCGCGCGTGCGCAAGATCCACACACCGCCCGAGGTAGGTTTTGACGTGCCTTCTGACAATCGGAAGGGTCGCGCCGTAGTCGCTCACAAGGGACGGGTCGTTCGTTTCGAAATTGCCGAAATAGTTGCGCGCGGTGGCAAGAATGCTGCACTCATCGAGCGCCCGCGCACGCGCGCCGAGCGATGCGGCGTCATGGCTATGATCTGTTCCTTCAACGAGTGCGAGCAAGTTGCGCGCGTTCTCGAAAGTCAGCGGGATTCTGTGTTTGACGAATCCTGGCTGGTGATCCGGCATGTCTGCCAAACCATTCGACGGTTGCGACTGCACCCTCGAGGCATCGATTCGTGAGGCAGCCGGCCCGTTGATCGGCCGGCGATCCACATCATCCCGGCGACGCTCCGGGAATGCGAGCCAAGACGCCACGACGATGGCCGCCAGAGCAGCCACGGTGACAAGCGATCGATTGCGGGATGTCATTCTTCCGACTCCGGT
The DNA here is from genome assembly GCF_039926425.1 of Dokdonella sp. Taxonomy (GTDB): domain Bacteria; phylum Pseudomonadota; class Gammaproteobacteria; order Xanthomonadales; family Rhodanobacteraceae; genus Dokdonella_A. The sequence goes on along the minus strand of NZ_JBDSWZ010000065.1, from coordinate 20 downwards.
CGCGCATGGCGGCCGCCCGC
>NZ_JBDSWZ010000064.1:0-4464 GCF_039926425.1 Dokdonella sp. | reverse complement strand
GACGTCACTGCTGGCGGTCGGCATTCTCGTCGGCGGCGCGATCTGTTATTTCCTGCTCGGCGTCGCGGCGTTGCCGAACCTCGAGTTTCCGGCGATTTTCGTGAGCGCGAGCCAGCCAGGCGGAAGTGCCGACGTGATGGCATCGACGGTTGCTGCACCGCTCGAGCGTCATCTCGGCCAGATTCCCGGGATCGACACGATGAACTCGACGAGCAGCGAGAACAGCACGTCGGTGATCCTGATCTTCGATGGCAGCCGCAAGGTCGATGACGCGGCGCGCGACGTGCAGGCAGCGATCAACGCGGCGGCGCCCGACCTGCCATCGGGGCTGACCAACGCCCCGACGTATCGCAAGTTGAATCCGAACAACCAGCCGGTGCTGATCCTCGCGCTGACCTCCGATACGGAGCCGTTGTCCAAACTCTACGATTACGCCGATTCGCTGCTGGCGCAACGAATCCGCCAGCTGCCCGGAATCAGCGACGTGGAAGTCGCGGGCGGCGCAACGCCGGCGGTCCGGGTCGATCTGAACCTGCGCGCGCTCAATGCCATGGGTCTGTCGCCCGATCAGCTGCGCAACGCGCTCGTTGCCGCGAACGTCACCTCGCCGCAAGGATTCCTCTCGGACGGCAAGACCACGATGGCGGTGTCGGCAAACGACGCGCTGCACACCGCCGCGGAGTTCGCCGATCTGGTGATCTCGGTCAAGAACGGCGTACCCGTGCGATTGAGCGATGTCGCCACAGTGCGCGACGGCCAGCAGGACCAGTACCAGGCCGCATGGTTCGGCACGCGTCGCGCGATCCTGTTGTTCGTGCGCAAGCAGGCCGATTCCAACGTGATCGCGACGGTCGACAGCGTCAAGGCCGACATTCCACTGATGCAGACCTGGCTGCCGGCGGGCGTCACGCTGACGCCGTTCTTCGATCGCACGCCGATCATCCGTGCGTCGATCGACGAGGTGCAGATCAGCTTGCTCCTCAGCCTCGCGATGGTGGTGGCGACGATGGCGCTGTTCCTGCGCCGGCTTGCACCAACACTCATCGCCGCAACGGCGGTGCCGCTGTCCGTCGCCGGCGCATTCGTGGTGATGTACATCCTCGGCTACACGCTCGACAACATGTCGCTGATGGCGCTGGTGGTCGCGATCGGTTTCGTCGTCGACGATGCGATCGTCGTCATCGAGAACGTGATCCGCCATATCGATGCGGGCATGTCGCGGATGGAGGCGACACTGCTGGGTGCGAAGGAGATCGGCTTCACCATCGTGTCGATCACCGCCTCGCTGGTCGCGGTGTTCGTGCCGGTGGTGTTCGCGAGCGGCATCACCGGCAAGTTCTTCAAGGAATTCACCGTCACGCTGATCGCCGCGATCGTGTTCTCTGCGATCGTTTCTCTGACGCTGACGCCGGCGCTGTGCGGCCGTTTCCTGAAGCCGCATGCGGAATCGAAACCGACGCGTTTTGCGGCAGCGCTCGACCGCTTCCATGCCGGCATGCTCGATGGCTATCGGCGCGCCCTCGACCTGGCGCTGCGCTGGCCGCGCCTGACCGCGCTGCAGCCGGTGCTGCTGATCCTCCTCACCGTGTTTTTGATGCGCTTCGTGCAAGGCGGCCTGTTTCCGCAGCAGGACACCGGCATGCTGCAGGGTCGCGTCAGCGCCGGTTCGGATGTGTCGCCGCCGCGGATGATGGAACAGCAACGGAAGATCGCAGCGCTGGTGATGAAGGATCCAGCGGTCGACACCGTCGGCTCGCGCCTCGGTGGCGGCTTCGGCGGCGGCGGCGGTGGCAGCGGCCAGCTTTATATCAGCCTCAAGCCCTTGGCCGAGCGCGATGGCGCGTCGACGTTCGACGTGATGACCCGCCTCAATCGCACCGCGCAGGATCTCGCCGGCGTGCAGTTGCGATTGCGACCGGTGCAGGACCTGCCCAGTGGAGGTGGTGGTGGCGGGTCCGGCAGCGGCGGTCAGTACCAGGTGTCGCTGAAAGGCAACGACATCGCCACCTTGCAGGACTGGGCGCCCAAGCTCGTCGATGCGCTGAAAAAGATCCCGCAGTTGCGCGACGTCGGCAGCGACATCGATGAAGCCGGCCCGCGTGAAACCCTGCAGATCAACCGGGACTCGGCGGCGCGATTGGGCGTGAGCGTGGCGTCGATCGACAGCGCACTGAACGATGCATTCGGCCAGCGCCAGGTATCGACGATCTACTCGGACATCAACCAGTTCAAGGTGGTGGTGAGCGCGCTTCCGAACCAGGCGACCGATCCGGGCTCGCTCGAACGGCTGTACGTCCGGTCGACCTCGGGCGCCATGGTTCCCATCACCGCATTGACGACGATGAAGAGCGGCGTGGCGCCCACCGAGGTGTCGCACGAGAGCCAGTATTCGACCATCAGCCTCAGCTTCAATCTCGCACCCGACGCAACGATGAGCCAGGCGCAGTCGATCATCGAATCGACGATCGCCGGCCTGCGTCTGCCGGGAGACATGCACATGGATTTCGCCGGCGATTTCCGCAACTTCCAGAAGCAGCAAGGCGACACGTCGCTGCTGATCTTCGGCGCGATCATCGTCGTCTACATCGTGTTGGGAATGCTCTACGAGAGCCTCATCCATCCGATCACGATCCTCTCGACGCTGCCCTCGGCCGGCGTCGGCGCTCTGCTCGCGATGGTCGTGACCGGAACCGAGCTCTCGGTGGTGTCGATGATCGCGATCGTGCTGCTGATCGGCATCGTCAAGAAAAACGCGATCATGATGGTGGACTTTGCGCTGGTCGCCGAGCGCGAGCATGGATTGCGTCCGCTCGAGGCGATCCGTGAGGCGTCGCTGGTACGCTTCCGGCCGATCATGATGACGTCGATGGTGGCGATCTGCGCCGCGCTGCCGCTGGCGATCGGCTTCGGCACCGGCGCGGAACTGCGCCAACCGCTCGGCATCGCAATGATCGGTGGCCTGATCGTCTCTCAAAGTCTCACGCTGATCTCCACGCCGGCCATTTACCTGTTGTTTGCGCGTGGCAGCGAACGCCGTCGCCTGCGCCGCGCCGCAAAGCGCGCGCCGTTGCTGCCTGCGGCCGGGACGTAGTCATCCTCAACGACGCCGGTACAGATCGGCGACCGTTCAGCGGAAGTTTTTGCTCCGAGGCTCAAGGTACATGCCTTGCCTGTGGTGCCTTCGGTTGAAGTCGGTTCGATTCGCCCCGACGTCGTTTCGTTCGGAGCAATTCAGGCGCTCGATTCGCGACGTGTGGGAGGTACCCTGACGATGCCCACCAATCGACCGGCCGACGCATGCAAACCCTGTGATCAATCCTTCACGGATCTCGCGGCACGGTATGAGCGCGTTCGCGCACAGTCGATGAGTCTCGTCGAAGGCCTCCAGCCCGAAGACTGCGTTGTGCAGTCGATGCCGGACACCAGCCCCACCAAGTGGCATCTCGCGCACACCAGCTGGTTCTTCGAGGAATTCGTGCTGGGTGCCCGCGCCGGCCACCAGCCGTTGCAGCCCGGGTGGTCTTACCTCTTCAATTCGTATTACCAGTCGGTCGGACCGATGCACGCGCGCGGTGCCCGGGGCTTGCTGACGCGTCCGACGCTCGCGCAGGTGTTCGCCTACCGTGCGGCCGTGGACGAATGTGTCGTGCGCGAAATCGAGCGCGGCATCGATGACGAACGCGCAGCCGTGCTCGCGATCGGCCTTCAGCACGAGCAGCAGCATCAGGAATTGATCCTCACCGACATCCTCCACACCTTCTCGATCAATCCGCTGGAGCCGGTGTTCCGGGCACGCGTGGCCCCCGTCGCGCACGTTGACGAAGTGCCGATGGTGTACATCGACGGCCCTGAAGGCATCGTCGAGATGGGTGCCCGCGACAACGGTTTTGCCTTCGACAACGAACGGCCACGCCATCGGACCTTGCTGCAACCGCATGCGATCGCGAACCGCCCCGTGAACAATGGCGAGTTTCGTGCGTTCGTCGAAGCGGGTGGTTACCGCAATGCGTCGCTGTGGTTGTCGGAGGGCTGGAACACCGTGCAGCGGAATGGCTGGCAGCGGCCATTTTACTGGAGCGAGGATCTCGACAAGCGCTTCACGCTCGGCGGTCGCGTGCGCATCGATCCGCTCGCACCGGTGTGTCACGTGAGTTTCTTCGAAGCCGACGCGTTCGCGCGCTGGGCCGGCAAACGCCTGCCGACCGAAGCGGAATGGGAAACACTTGCTGCCGCTCAACCGGCGCGCGACGGCAACTTTGTCGAAAGCGGCGCGTTCGTTCCGCTGCCGCCGAACAGTGCTGGCAGCAACCCGCGGCAACTGTTCGGCGACGTGTGGGAGTGGACGTCGAGCCCGTACGTCGCCTACCCGGGGTTCAAGCCGCTTGGCGGATCACTCGGCGAGTACAACGGCAAGTTCATGTCCGGTCAGTGGATCCTGCGCGGCGGTTCGTGCGCAACGCCGGC
>NZ_JBDSWZ010000063.1:0-3422 GCF_039926425.1 Dokdonella sp. | reverse complement strand
TCGGCCATCCGCGGCACGCGTCGATGTCGCTCGCGGTCAACGGGGAAGTGCGCCAGCAGTCCGATATCGCCGAGATGATCTTTCCGGTCGATGCGATCATTCACGAGCTGTCGCGACTGTGGGAACTCAAGGCCGGCGATCTGATCTTCACCGGCACCCCCGCGGGGGTCGCGGCACTCCAGCGCGGCGATCGATTCCGCGCGCAACTGGGCAACTTCGCGACGCTCGACGGTCACATTGTTTGACGAATCGACGCGACGCATCGGTTAGAGTTCGCCCGTCACGCGGTGGCAGGCACTCACAAGGCAACTCCTGGAGAATTGAATGAGCATGGTTTCCGAGTTCAAGTCGTTCGTGATGCGCGGAAACGTCATCGATCTGGCCGTCGGTGTCGTCATCGGCGCGGCATTCGGAAAGATCGTCACCTCGCTGGTCGAGCAAGTGATCATGCCGCCCATCGGCATGGTGATCGGCGGCGTCGACTTCTCCAGCTACAAGTGGGTGATGAAAGCGGCGGGCCCGGACGGCAAGGGCGAAGTCGCGCTGCAATACGGCGCGTTCTTCAACACGCTGATCCAGTTCGCGATCATCGCGTTCGCGATTTTCCTGGTCGTGAAGCTCGTCAATCGCCTGATCAGGAAGCAGGAAGCCGCGCCTGCTCCGCCCGCGGCCGACGTCGTGCTGCTGACCGAAATCCGCGACCTTCTGAAGAACAGGTGAGATACACCGACCGGCCGGCCATCGCAGGCCCGCCGGTTCGGGCACAACGATGTCCACGCGCAGCCGTGTTTGTATTGGCTCTATCGCAGCGCATGACCTTTGGCTCAAACGGCGCCCGAAGGCGACGCGCATAATGGCGGCTTCCCTTCGATGGAAAGACCACCGCCATGCTTCGAACGATTCCGCTTGCGTTGCTCCTGTTCGTCGCCTGTCCGGCCGTAATGGCCGCGGGCAAGCCGACCATGATCGATGCCGCCGATATCGCGATTGCGCAGCAGCTGCGTGACAAGGCGCTGCACGATGACACCGCGTTCGACTTCACCGAAGGGCTGACCACCGAGGTCGGTGCACGCCTCGCAGGCGGACCGAACGATTCGAAAGCGCGCGAGTGGGTGATCGCAAAGTTCAAGGCGCTCGGATTCGACAAGGTGTGGAGCGAGCCGGTGACCTACCCGAAGTGGGTGCGCCGTGGCGAGCACGCAGAAATCGTCACGCCGGTGTCGCAGCCTCTCACGCTCCTCGCGCTCGGGCACTCACCTGGCACGCCCGCTGGAGGCATCAGCGCAGAGATCATTGCATTCGATTCGTTCGATGCATTGAAAGCCGCCGATGCCGCAGGCATTCGCGGAAAGATTGTGTACGTCGGCGCCCGCATGCAGGCGTACAAGGATGGGCATGACTACGGAGTGGGATCGACCGTGCGCACGCGCGGCCCGTCGCTCGCGTCGCAGAAGGGCGCCGCGGCGTTCCTGCTGCGCTCGGCCGGCACCGATACGAATCGCCTGCCGCACACCGGCGTCACGCGGTTCGCGGACGGCGTCGCGCCGATTCCTGCGGCTGCGCTCTCGAGCCCCGACGCGGACCAGATCGAACGGCTGCTCAAGCGCGGAGCGGTGACCATCAAGCTTGCACTCGACTGTGGAATCGAAGGCGAATTCACTGGCGCCAACGTGATTGCAGAACTGCGGGGATCGAAGACACCCGACGAGTATTTCCTGATGGGCGGGCATCTGGATTCGTGGGATCCGGGCACCGGCGCGATCGATGACGCGTCCGGCATCGGCATCTCGGTTGGCGCCGCGCACCTGATCGCACAGTTGCCGAAGCGTCCGGCGCGCAGCATCCGCGTGGTCGCATTCGCCAACGAGGAAGCCGGTTTGTACGGGGGCATCGCGATGGCGGAGGCCAACGCGAAGTCGATCTCCAAAGCCGTACTCGGCAGCGAATCGGACGAGGGCGCCGACCGCATCTGGAAAATCACCGCCAGCGTGAAACCGGAAGCACGTGCGGCAATCGGACAAATCGCCGATGTGCTGAAACCGCTTGGCATCGAATACGACCCAACCGCAAAAGCGAGCGGCGGCTCGGATCTGTCGGCAATCCATGCGGTCGGCATGGCGGCGATTTCGCTGGAACAGGACGCGACGCGCTACTTCGACTGGCATCACACCGCCAACGACACGCTCGACAAGATCGACCCGGAACAACTCCGCCAGAACGTCGCGGCGTATGCGGTGACTGCGTATCTCGCAGCGCAGGCGCATGGCAACTTCGGCTCGAAGCCCGGCGAGTGGGCGGCCGACGGCCACTGATCCGCGATGCGCCGTTCGGCGCGGCGCGTCATCGTTGATCAGCAGGACGAGCGGGGATGAAGCGGAAAGTGCTTCCGCTTCGGTGACGGCGCTTGCGAGCCTATGCGTCGCGCGCGTGCTGCCGCCAGAATTCGCCCAGCACCACGGCGACGCTCGCCGCGACATTCAGGCTTTCGATGGTGCCGCTGCCCGGGATCATCAGGCGCAGGTCTGCGGCGGCAACCATCGCCTCGCTCATCCCCTCCCCTTCCGCTCCGAACACCAGCACCAGACGCTCCGGCAGAGCCGTCGCATAGAGCGGAACCGATGCTCGCGGCATCGTCGCGGCCAGTGCGTAGCCGTGCATGCGCAGCGCAGCCAGCGCGTCGACCGCGGAACGTGCCTGCACGAACGGCACGATCTCCGCCGCGCCTTCCGCCACGCGCGCCGCGGCTCCCGACACGTCGAATCCCTGTGGCGAAATCACACCGTGGACGCCGAAGTGCGCTGCAGTGCGCAGCAACGCACCGACATTGTGCGGATTGCCGACGCCGTCCAGCCAGAGCAGCAGCGAACGCGCCGGCGCCTTCGGAACATTCGCGAGCAACGCGTCGAGTTCCAGCGGCGCCGCGCGCAGCATGTCGAAGCACACGCCTTCGTGATGGCGCGAACTGGTCAGTTTGTCGAGATCGGATTCCTCGACCACGCGGTAACCGAGCCGGTTCTTCACGCACCACGCCAGGACATTCTTCAGCGCGGGAATGCGCGCCTCGGTCAGATAGACCTTGCGCAGGCTGTCCGGCCGCTTCGCGAACGCGGCGAGGCAGGCGTTGAGTCCATAAAGTCGCGATTCGCGTGCGTTGGCGTGCGACGGATGAATCGCGTCCGTGAATTCGCCCGCCCCCTGAGTGGGAGTCTGATGGTTCGTTTGCCGGGAGTCTTCCGCGCGGCGCGGCGAAACCGGTGCCGCCCGTCGCGGACCTTGTTGCTTGCGTGCCTGCTCGGGCGTGCGGATGCGCGCGTTGGCCCAGGGCGATTCGGAATCGTTGTCGTTTGCCATGGCCTGTCGTGCTTCGCTGCGGGAGAGGAATCTGTTGTCGAACGCCTCGTCGCCATCGGAACCCGATCCGG
>NZ_JBDSWZ010000062.1:0-2964 GCF_039926425.1 Dokdonella sp. | reverse complement strand
TGGTTGACGCGGCCGACAGCGCGAGTTTCGTGACCGCGGCGAAAACACGTCAGTGGGATCGCGAGAGAAGCGTTCGCACCCTTGCCTGAAGCCATTTGAACTCCCGGAGTTGAACGAGGTGTGGGCGGCAAGCAAGCTTGCTGCCCACTTTGACAGTCCTGCCACTGCGGGATGCGCCCGTGCACGCGCTTGTGAAATCGCAACATGGATGATGTTGGTCGACGGGCGGTGGACATCGTGCTCGTCCACGAATCGCCAGCAACGTGAATCGCGCATTTCGCGCATTGCGTTGGCTGGCCGCGACGGGCGTGGTGCTCATCGCCGGCAACCTTTTGTGGCGGCAGTTTCAGTCCCTGTCGGTCGCGACATTGCACGACGCCTGGATTGCCACTCCGATGTCCGCCATCGTGCTGTCGGTGATCGCCACGGCGATTAGTTTTGCGTGTCTCGCAGCATACGAATGGTTTGCGACAACGCGTGCTGTTCCCGGTCGCGTCCCCACAGGCGCTGCGTTGTTGGTCGGCGTCACAGCGCACGCAATCGCGAACACGCTGGGGTTTCATGCGATAACTGCCGGCGCGCTGCGCTATCGGGCGTATCGGCGGTTTGGACTCGGAGTCGCAGATGTCACGCGCATCGTCGCGTTGGTGGGTGTCTGCGTTGCAGCAGGTGTCGTTTCAATCAGCGGCTTGGCGACGCTTGCAGTGGGGATGCCCGGCGATCGATCGACAGCTATGGCGTTGATGGCTCTCGCCTTGCTCGTTTGCCTCGCGGTGGCGTCGGTCGTCGCGATGCGCACGCACGCGCGCACGGCGATCCTCGTACGCCGGGCCATCGGATTGTGCGTGGTCGGAACCATCGAAATGGCTGCGTCGATCGGCGCGCTGTACGTGCTGATTCCGACGTCGGCGATGCCCGACCCGGCGAATTTCGTGCTGTTGTTCGTTTCGGCCACGCTGCTCGGCATCGTCAGCCACGTGCCCGGAGGAATCGGTGTGTTCGAAGCCGCCATTCTCGCGGCGATGCCTTCGAACGAGCGCGCCGGCGTGCTGATCGCGTTGCTCGCCTATCGCGCGATCTACAACCTGCTGCCTTTCCTGCTCGCGGTCGCGACGGAGATCTGCATCGCGTCAAGTCGTTCCAGGCACGAGGAACAGGGGATCAATTCGACGGTGGATACGTCCGCATCAACCGTTGCTGGTGAAGGTGCAGGCGAGCCAGCTTGAGCCAGCCGATCGGTCGGTGCCCGCGACGACGGTTTGCATCACCGATCCGGAACAGGAGGCGCTGCTTGGCGAAGACGATTCGATACACGTCGCGAACGGAGTATTTCGGGTCCCACGCGTGCACCGCTTCGGAGCCCGCGCCATTGACTTCCATGATCGTGAACTCACCACGCTGAAGGTCCTCGACAGTGCGGTAGCGCACGTCGAACCGGCCGACGAGGAACAACCCCATGTCTTTCGCAATTGCATCCACTCGCGCTTCCAGCGCTGCCGTGACAAGGACACTGCCATCCTCGTAGAGGCCGCCGACGCGTGTGGAGGCGACCGTGGAGAGCCGCACGATCTCGCCATCCGGGGGAACGCATTGCGGATCGTAACGGCACTGGTGAAGCGCGTTGCCGGTCGCCCGCTGCAATCGTGGATCACGCGCAATCAGGTCGGCGATGCAATCGTCGCCGTTGCCGACAACGTTTGGATAATGGCGAAGCAGAATGCCGATCAGACGCCCGTTCAATGCGGCCGGCTCGCGGACATAGAACAGGCCCGCCTCGCCCGGATCGGCCAGATAGCGTTGCAGAAGGAACGTTTCGTCGGGCGGAAAACGCCGCAGGTAGTCTGCCAGATCGTCAACGTTCGCCAGTAGCCGCACGCCGTAACCGCACCACCCCAGGTCCGGCTTGGCGACGATCGGAAAGCGCAATCGTGCTTCCATCATGCGCTGGGTCACGCCCGTCGCACTCGATCGGGAGTCGTTCACGACCGCGATGTAGTCCGCAGTTGCCGAGCGCGCGGTGGTGCCCATGCAGGCGAAGTATTCAAGCTTGCCGTCGCCGACCATGCCGCCCGAGGTGATACCGGGATTGACGGTCGACGGCAGCGTGATACTGCGATGCAAGATGCCGAGCCAGACCCATTGCGCGACCATCGGGATCAGATTGAGCCACTTGGGCAACTGCTCGAAGCGCCCGACCCGCGCGGTTGACGCACGCTCGATGGGAACCGTGACCGGGAGATCAGAGAGCATCGAGCACGTCGTAGTGGATTGGTTTGTAGGAGAAGTTATTGGACTGCCCCGCCGAACAGGCCGTCAGGCCGATCACCAGATCCATGCGGGCTTCGAAGACAATCGAGTCGCCTGCGCGACTCAACGGCGGATTCACACAAAGGCGACCCGTGGCTGCATCGACCGTTACATTCATGAAGACGTTGAAGGCGTTCGGTATTGCATCCGGTTGCACGCCAAACGGAGCAAGCGCAGCGGCAAGATTGCCAAAGCATCCGCGATGCGGCGTCGAATCGCCGTACAGAATGCTGAACATCTCCGCGGAGCATGGCGTCAACAGGAAATCGTGGCGGCCGACAGTGTCGGCGATGATCTTCAGCATCACATTGCTGCGGTTGGAATACAGATCGTGTCCAGTGGTCAGGTAGATGCAGCTCGCGTAGTCCAGGCTGCGGCCTGACGAAATCACTTCGCCGATATCCTCGCGGTTGTAAGAGACGAGATCGGCTACCTGCTCGCCGATCGGGTCGATGACGCGCAACCGCTGCCCGCGCGCCAGCACGAAGGCAACGCCGGAACGTGGAGGAATCTCACGGGACATCGATGCAGCCCGCTGCAGTCGAGGAAAAAGGACATTGCCAATCGGCGGCGACTTCCCGACCGCTGTATTGGCGCGCCTCGGAGGCCACTCCATGTCGCGCAAGCATCGGATTGACGGACCCGCTGCAGGCAGCA
>NZ_JBDSWZ010000061.1:0-21341 GCF_039926425.1 Dokdonella sp. | reverse complement strand
AAACCCGACCCGCCCGTCGAGTACGGCGCTGGCGAGCGCGCGGATCGACGCTGCGCGTGAGCGGATGATTCCCTGCTCTTCGAGCGGCGCGTCGACCAGCGCCTGCGCTGTCGGGAACAACGAGGTGAGTCCGATCTCCGCACCGGTGTCGAACGGCGTTCCGTACGTCGACGCCACGCGCGCTGCCAGCGTGCGAGCAGCCGCGACGCTCACCTGTTGCCCGAGGATCGCACGCACCGCAATCTCGAAGCCGTCCCACGCGCCGGGCAGACGCTGCCCGGGCCATCGGCGGATCAACGGCTTCAGCAGCGTACTCCGTCGGAACGCGGCAGCGATCGCTCGCGGATCCGCGTCGACGTCGAACATGCGCTTCACGCGCGTCGCGATCGCGCCGAGCGCGCCGATGGCCGGGTGGTGCACGCGCAGCGAAAGAGCCGAATCGCCGCGCATCGACGACACCGCAAACCAGCCTGGAACGCCGTCGATCACGATGCTGCGCCGATAGGTGTCGCCATCGACCGCTTCGACTCCGGGAATCGTGCGACGCGCATAAAATTCCAGCAGATGCGCGAAGTCGTATGGGGCCCGGTACGCAAGCCGCAGCACCAGTTCATCGGCATCGTCCGTCTGCATCGTCAGCGCACGTCCGCGACGGATCTCGCGCGGCGGCTTGCCATACGATTCGCGGAACGCGGCGTTGAACCGGCGCAGGCTCGCATAGCCCGCGGCCTGCGCGATCGACGTCATCGGCAATGGGGTTTCAGCGAGCAGCTGCTTGGCGAACAGCAAACGACGCGTCGACGCGACATCCAGCGGGCTCGCGCCGAGTTCCTCCGCGAAGACACGCCGCAAATGGCGTTCGCCGACACCGACGCGCGCTGCCAACTGCGGCAGCGAGCCGTCGTCCAGCGCGCCCTGTTCGATCAACCGCAGCGCACCCGCGACCAGCTCGCTCTTCGTGCGATGCAGCGGCGAACCTGGCGCCGCTTCCGGCCTGCAGCGCAGGCACGGCCGGAACCCCGCCGCTGCCGCAGCGGCCGCGCTGTCGTAGTAGCGGATGTTATGCGGCTTCGGCGATGGCGCGGGGCATACCGGTCTGCAATAGATACCGGTCGACGTGACTGCAGTGAAGAACAATCCGTCGAACCGCGGATCGCGCGTCAGGCGCGCGCGTTCGCACACGCGGTGGTCGAGGTTCGAGGTCGTGATCGGTGACTGCATGGGAGCATGCTAGCTCCGATCAGGTCACATGACTCGCCGTTTTCGGCTGTCGATGCCACAGCTTTGGATGGAGCCGCTCCGTGCGCCAGCACAGGCCGCAGCAACAGCTTGATCCATGAATCTTTCGCTCTTGCCGTCGTCATCCCGACGTCGTTACGACCCTGCGGATCAAAAACCGTAGCGCAAAAACCCGCCATCCACCGCGATGCATTCACCGGTGATGTAGCTTGCCGCCGGCAGGCACAGGAACGCGACGGCCGACGCGACTTCCTCCGGTTCGCCAATGCGGCCCATCGGCGTGCGCTCCAGCACTTCGTCGAGGTAGTCGACGTCGGCAAGCGGGCCTTCGGTGCGTTGCGTGCGGATGTACCAAGGCGCCACCGCGTTGACGCGGATCCCGTCATCGGCCCACTCGCATGCGAGGTTGCGCGTAAGCTGGTGCAGCGCGGCCTTGGTCAATCCATACGGCGCACCTGTGCGAACGTGGGTCAGGCCCGACACCGAACCGACGTTGACGATCGCCGCATTGCCGTGCTCGGCGAGATCCGGATGCGCGAGGCGGCACATCTCGAACGCAGCGAGCACGTTCGTCTCGACCAGCATGCGCACTTCGTCGAGCGCGTAATCGAGTGCCGGTCGCGAAACATTCGCGCCGACGTTGTTGACCAGCAGAGACAGCTCGACGTCGAGGTCGGCAATCCAGTCGAAGACTTCGAGGCGTTGCTCGCGGTCGGCGACATCCGCCGCGCAGACGAACACCTCGCACCCGGGAAACTCCTCGATCAGGTCGAGCCGGGTTTTTTCAAGCGTGATGTCGTCGCGCGCAACGAGCAGCAGGTCGGCACCGAGCAGCGCCAGCTCCCTTGCGCACGCGAGTCCGATGCCCTTGCTTGCGCCAGTCACCAGCGCGGCGCGCCCATCGAGCCGCCAGCGTGACGGAATCGTCATGCGTTCTTCCTCCTGCTTGTCCGGAACGAATCCGCGGCGCAAACTTTAATCGAAGTCCCGACCGACGGAGTGCACCATGATTCGTTTCATCCTGCTGGCCTTCGGCCTGTGTGCGCTGGCCGCGTGCAGCGACAAACCAACCGCGGAGGCGCCTCCGGCCACGCAGCCAACGGCAGCGCGCCAGAAAACCGTGTTCGACGACCAGCTCAAAGCGCTGGACAAGGCAAAGGCGGTCGAGAAGCAGCTGCAGGAAGACAAGGAAAAGCGCGACCAGGCGATGAGGGACCAGGGCGCCTGAACCACGCACGGTTTCTTTGCCGAGGGAGTCCTCCTGTTCAGCGCAGGTCGCAGAAGCAGTGCGCGAACGTGCCGTAGCGTTTTCCCGCGAGCGATTCGACGAATCCCGAGACCCGTAGAATTTCCTGGTGATCGAACACGCCCGCCGGTAGACGAAAACCGCTGTAGCGGGCAAGCCCGATCAGCGCATTGCTGTTGCCGAAACCGAGTGCGAGCCGTTCCCACGTGCTCATTTCGGGCTCGACGTAGCGAACGCTGTACTGCGATCCCAACTTCGCGCGCGCTGCGGCGGCGGCGATCGCTTCATCCAGGCCTCCAAGCTTGTCGACGAGGCCGCGTTCCTTTGCCTGCGCGCCGCTCCACACGCGGCCCTGCGCGATCGCATCGATCTGTTCGGGCGTCTTGCCGCGCGCCTTCGCGACCTTGCCGATGAATTCGTTGTAGCCGCGTCGGATCACGCTGTTGAGGACCGACTCGAGCTGCGGCGATAGCGGCCGGCGGATGTCGAGCGATCCAGCGAGCGGCGTGGTGCCGATGCCGTCGGTGTGGATGCCGAGCTTGTCGAGCGTGTCCGGAATCGTCACGAACAACGCGAAGATGCCGATCGAGCCGGTGATCGTATTCGGCTGTGCCCAGATCTCGTCGCTGTCCATCGCGATCCAGTAGCCGCCGCTCGCAGCGACGTCGCCCATCGAGATCACCACCGGCTTCTTCGCCTCGCGCACCTGGGCCAACTCGCGCCGGATGAGTTCGGACGCGTTCGCGTCGCCTCCGGGCGAATCCACGCGCAGCACGATCGCCTTGACCGAGTCGTCCTCGCGCGCGGCGCGGATCAGCTGCGCGGTCGAGCGGCCGCCGATCGTGCCGGGCGGCTGTTCGCCACCGACGATCTCGCCTTGCGCCACGATGACCGCAACGTCGGACCCGCGCTGTGGAAGCGCATCCACCGCGAGGCTCGAGAGGTAACGTTTGAAGTCGACCTGCCGGAATCCGTCGGTGCCATCGGCTGCGCCGAGCGATCGCAGCTGCGCACGCACTTCAGCGCGCGTGGCGAGCTGGTCGACCAGTTTCTGGTCGAGGGCGAGTTGTGCCAGATCACCCGCATGGGCGGCGACGCGTTCGTCGTAGTGGGCGATGTCTTCGCTGATCGCGGCCGCATCGATCTTGCGCAACGTTGCGATCTCGCCGAGATATTCCTGCCACAGCCCGCCCATCCAGAAGCTGTCGGCCTCCTTCGACGCATCCGACGCCTGGTTGAGGATGTAGGGTTCGGCTGCCGACTTGAACGTGCCGACCTTGATCAGGTGCACCTGCACGCCGAGCTTGTCGAGCGCATCCTTGTAATAGCTGCGGTAATTGGCGAAGCCTTCGAGCATCACCGAACCGTCCGGATCGAGCAGGATGCGGTTGGCGTGCGCGGCAACCAGATAGCGGTTCTGATCCATGCCGCCGGACACCGCGATCACTTCCTTGCCGGTGCTCTTGAAGCGGTCGAGCGCCGCGCCGATGTCGCGCGCGGTCGCGAGTCCGACGCTGCCCATGTCGTCGGGAACGAGCACGATGCGTTCGATGTTCGCGTCCTTCGCGGCGGCGTCGATGACGCGCAGAAGATCACGCAGCTGGACTTCCTTCGTTTCGTTGCCAGCGACGTTGCCGAGAGCCCGCTGCACCGGATCCGTGCTGAACTGCTCGACGACCGCGCCTTTTGGATCGAGCACGAGCGCAGTGCGGTCCGAGAGCACCGGACGCGAACCGGACAGCGCCACGATGAACAGCACGACCAGCACGAGGAAAACCAGGTTGACGACCAGCCGGCGGGTGAAGTCGAGCGTGTTCCACAGACCGCGGAAGAAGCGGCGGATCACGCCGGGCGATTGGCTGGACATTGGAATCTCCTGGACGCCCGCGAGGGTCGTCCGCATAGGCAGGACGCGACGCCAACGCGGCGCGCGGTACTGCCTTCCAGCCTACCCGATCGGGCGCAGCGCGGGCATGACTTTTCAGTCACGCCAGCGCAGGGATGCGCGCAAGTTTCCAGAAGCGCCGTGACAGCAGCACCGCCGCGACGGTGAGGCCGGCAATCAGGCCGATCCACATGCCGCGCGCGCCCAATCCCTGCGGGAATGCCAGCCACCAGCCGACCGGCATGCCGATCCCCCAGTAGGCGAACAGGGTGATGACCATCGGCACACGCGTGTCTTTCAATCCTCGCAATGCACCGTTGGCCGCAACCTGGATGCCATCGGACAGCTGGAAGATTCCGGCGAGCACCAGCAACTGCGCCGCAAACGCGATCACCACCGCATCGTCGGTGTAGAGGCTGGCGATTTGCCGCGGCAGCCCCAGCATCAGGCCGGACGAAACGACCTGCGCACACACGGTGAGTCCGATGCCGACGATGCCGGCGTCGCGAATGCCGTGCGCATCGCCCCGACCGACCGCGTGGCCGACACGCACCGTGGTCGCCATCGCAAGTCCGAGCGGAACCATGAACGCGACCGAGGACACGTTGATGGCCACCTGGTGGCCAGCGACGACGTCGGTGCCAAGCGTGCCGATCGCAAGCGCCACCGCAACGAACAAGCCGGCTTCGGCCAGCACGGTAATGCCCATCGGCACTCCGATGCGCAGCAATTCTCCGAGCACGTGCGCGTTCGGCGGATGAAGATGCGCGAACAACGCCAACTCGCGGTAATGCCGGCGGCGCGCCACGTAGATCGCGAACGCGATCACCTGGATCCACATCACCAGCGCCGTTGCGATCCCGCTGCCCTGCGCACCGAGACGGGGCAGGCCGAATGCGCCGTACATGAGGACATAACCGATCGGGCCGAGCAGCACGAGTCCGACCAGACTGAAATACAGCGTCGGTCGTGTCAGTCCGAATCCCTCGCCCAGTCCGCGCAATGCGAAATTGAACGTGAGCGCCGGCGCGCCGTACGCGATTGCGTGCAGGAATGCGGTCACATCCGGCACCAGCACCGGATCGATGCCGAGGTGCGCGACCAGAGGTGCGCCGCCAAAGCGCAAGCCGAGACCAAGTGCGAGACCGAGGCCGAGCGCCAGCCACAAAGCCTGTTGGAACAACGGTCCGATCGCTTCACGTCGACCACTCCCGGCCAGCTGGGCGACCGACGGCGGCAACGCCATCATCACGCCGATTGCGGTGACGATCGCCAGCACCCACACGCTGGTGCCGAGCGCGACCGCCGCGAGCGTGTGTGCATCCATGTGGCCCGCGAGCAGCACGTCGATCACGTTCATGCCGATGGTCGAGAGCTGCCCGAACACCAGCGGAAGCGCGAGGCGCATCGTCTCCCTCAGCTCCGCGACGAGGTGAGGCCAGCGGCGATGTAAAATGGTCGGCATAGGGGCGCAGAGACTATCCGACTTCGCCGCATGCGGAGACGAATCGGCGACGCGCGAATTCGCTTCGTTCCCGCTGCGACCCCGAAGTCCGCTAGGCTCGACGGGTCGGCCGTCACGAATCAGGACTGGCACGCATCACGGAGTGGCGACCACCGAATGACCCCCGAGACGTCCAGCGAGAGCACCGATCCCGTACCCACCGCGGCGGTGCCGCCAGCGCGCGAGCCCAAACCACCGAAGGCGTGCGCAAACTGCGGCGCGCCGATGCACGGACCCTACTGCTACGCGTGCGGGCAGCCCGAGAAGGGAATGATCCGCCACCTCGCCAGCGTGATGGCGGACGTTGCGGACACGATCTTCAACGTCGACTCGCGCATTTTCCGCAGCATTCTGCCGCTGTATTTCCGGCCCGGCTTTCTCACGCTCGAATATTTCGCCGGCCGCCGCACGCGCTACGTCACGCCGTTCCGCTTGTTCTTCGTGTTGTGCGTCGTTTCGTTCTTCGCGATCCAGATCAACCTCAATCTCGACGGCTCGAACATCCGTCTGGTCGGCGACGGCAACACCGGCAACGTCGACAGCGCAGACAGTGCGGAGGACGTGCAAACGCGCATGCAGGCCGGCCTCGACGGGCTCGCCAAGGCGCGCGCAACGCCCGGCACGAGCGTCGCCACGAAGCAGTTCGATCGTGCCGAGGCAGACATTCGCAAGGCGGCCGACAAACGACTCAAGTACCTCGCCGCAAAGCAGGACGCGATCGCCAAGGGGCAGGCGCCGCCGCGCGATCCCACCGACGGGGCAACGCTGTTCCAGTTCGACGACGTGCCGTGGGATCCGGTGGCGAGCCCGATTCATATCGGCTGGCTGCCCGCGTTTGCGAACGCCAAGCTCAACGACATGGCGCAGCATGCCTCCGGCAATCTGAAAGCCGCCCGCAAGGATCCGGGCCAGGCCATCGCGCGGCTGTTCTCGGTGCTGCCGCAAACCCTGTTCGTGTTGATGCCGCTGTTCGCGGTGCTGCTGAAGATCATGTACCTGTTCAAGCGGCGGCTCTACATGGAGCACCTGATGGTGGCGCTGCACAGCCACGCCTTCATCTTCATGTCGTTGCTGCTGCTGGCGATCGTGCAGTGGATGATCGACTGGGCCGGAACCAGTGTCGTGGCGCTGGTGCCGCCGCTCGATCTCGTACGCGCAGCGATCTGGACGTGGCTGCCGATCTATCTGCTGCTGATGCAGAAGAAGGTCTACCGGCAAGGCTGGTTCTTCACCACGTTCAAATACAGCATCATCGGCGTCTGCTATCTGGTGATCCTCGGATTCGGACTCGCGGGAGCGGCGATCTTCAGCCTCACGCTCACCTGACAGGGGGCCTGTCGGACGACGCGAGCGGCAACTGCGCAATGAAGGCGTTGCGCTCTGGCTGCGTCATCGCGATCAGGCGTGTGCGAAGGTCAGCGCGGTCGGTCGCCGACAACGAACGCAGGTGGCGGCGTAGCGCATGTCGCTGAGGCGGGTCGAGCGAAAACCACATCGTACGCAGCGTGGCTCGCTCGGACGCCGGCACGTCTGCCAGCATTCTCTGCCATGCATCGGTCCGTTCCGCGAACTGCGAACCGTCCACAAAAGCCGCGCGCTCGGCGGGCGTCAGCGTTTCGAACTGCTGGCGCAGAGCCTTTCTCTGCTCGGGTGGCATGCCGTGGAAACGCTGGTAGGCATCACGCAGGTCCTGCTGCTGCTCCGGCGTCAGCTTGCGGAACTGCTGGAAGCGCGAACCGGCAGACGCGCGTTGTTCCGGCGTCATCGCAGCCCATGTCGACAGTCGCTGTTCGATCGCCGCGCGGCGCGCGGGTGGCGCATCCTGCCAGCGTTGCGCGATGCGCTTGAGTCGGTGCTGCTGCGCAGGCGGCAAGCCTGCCCATGCAACATGCAGCGGTGCGAGCACCTGCTGCTCGTGGGGGTCGAGGGTTGCCCACTCGATTGCTGAAGGGTGGCCCGCGCCGGCCGCGGGTACTTCGCGGGAGTCATCCACAGACACGGACTGGGCGGCCGTCGCATGCAACGGTGTGTGCAGGAGCATGAGCGCGAAGGCCGCACGCACCGCTGCGCGTGCGAAACGAATCCGCCACTGTGCAATGCGCAGGCGCTTCTCGTCAGCCATTGCCGTCCTGCTGCCGCGCGTCGAGCCAGGCGTAGAAGTCGAGGTTCTCGTACAGCTCCGGGTTGTCGTCGGCGTTGAGCTCATCGGCATCGGCAGATGCTCCGGCAGACAGATCGGTCGCTGGGGACGGCACTCCGTGATGACCGATTTCGAATGCAAGCGCAAGGACCAGCGCTGCACCGGCGAGGCCGACACCCACGGTCCAGCGGTAGCGGTGCAGCGCGAACGGTCGCTGCGCAAGCGCCGCCTGGCGCGCGCGATTGAGCCGCGACAGCGTGGCGCCGTCGAGCGCCTCTGCCGATTCGTCGAGCAACGCGACGGCGCGGTCGACCCACGGTTCGTTCGACGGCGGTTTCATCGGTGCGCCTCCAGGTACGTCCGCAGATTGGCCATCGCGCGGAAGAGATGCGTCTTGACGCTGCCTTCGCTGCAGCGCATCGCGGCCGCGGTCGCGGCGACATCGAGACCTTCCCACATGCGCAGCAGAAACGCCTGGCGCTGGCGGAGCGGCAACGCGCGCAACGCAAGCTCAAGGGCTTTCGACGCTTCGCCATCGGCCATCCGCGCCAACGGACCCGGTTCGCGCGGATCGGGTGCTGCGGCAATCAGATCCTCTTCATCATCGCCACCGCGCTCGAACCAGCCGAGCCAGCGACCGCGCACGCGCTGGCGGCGGTGCCAATCATTGATGCGGCTGTCGAGCACCCGCCAGAACAGCGGCGACCATTCGCCCGGACTGCGTGCCCCATAGTGGCGCACGAAGCCGAACATTGCGTCCTGCACCAGGTCGAGCGCCTCTTCCCGACTGGAGGTCGCAAGCTCGGCCATGCGCAGCGCTCGTCGCTCGATCTCGCGCAGAAAGCGCTCGATCGCGTGCGATGCGTCGACCGACGTCGAGGTCGCGGCTGGCATGCGGTCGCGTCCGTTGATGGAACAGGAAGGCACAAGCATTCGGCATCCGTCTTTCGAGGGTCTTTCGCTCAACGGATAACGCACGCCGAAGCCATCGGTTGACCCGACAACCGCGCTGGCACTGGAGGAGCGGGTCAGACACCCCGTGTCAAGCGGTTGTGCACAGACGCCACAGGTCGGGATCGGCCCAATGCCTGAACCGGAATTTTCGCCGGCGACGCCCACAGAGGCGCGGCCATGTTGTTGAAACATAAGCTATATTACAGATTGATTAAACATTGCCCAACCTGTCTTTCACGCCATTGAGACGGGCGTTTTTCAAGCGCGTGAGCACGATCATCCACAGACTTATCCACATCTCTTGTGGATAAGCGAGAAACTCCATTTCGGGCAGCCAGTTAACCGATGTTCCTGATGGTTTCGTAAGAAACGATGTGCAAGCCACAATCACGCCGGGTGGCGAGGCCGGCTACACTTGAAATCGCGCGGATTTTTGCGCCTCTTTCCATCATGACCTCGATCCTTCGCGTCGCCCTCCCCGTTCCGCTGAATTCGCTGTTCGACTATCGCGTCGACGGCGAGGTCGCTGCGGGCTGTCGCGTGCTCGTGCCGTTCGGCAAGCGCGAGGTGGTGGGCGTCGTGGTGTCGCAGTCGGCGACGTCGACGGTCGATCACGACCGGCTGAAAGCGGTCGTTCGTGTGCTCGACGAGACGCCTTTGCTGAACGCGGAACTGATGACGACGCTGCGTTGGGCGGCACGCTACTACCAGCATCCGCTCGGTGATGTGCTGCAGGGTGCGCTGCCGGTCGCGCTGCGCTCGCCGCGCGACCTGCCGGACTCCGGCATCGCGGCGCTGCGTCTCACGCCCCTCGGCGAAGCGGCCCATCGCGACGCGGCGCGGCGGCGCGCGAAACGCATTGACGCCGTGCTCGAAGCGCTCGCTGCGGGACCGCTGCCGTCGGTCGAGCTCGCCAAAGCGCTCGGCTCGAACGCCGGATTGCGCGGTGCCCTGGCCCATGGCTGGGTGGAACGCGTCCGGATTGCCGCGTCGGCCATCGGGCGCGAAACGATTCCGGCGCCCCGGCTCAACGACGAACAACGCGTCGCCGCCGATGCGGTGATTTCCGCCGGAGGCGGGTTTGCGCCGTTCCTGCTCGACGGCGTCACCGGCAGCGGCAAGACCGAGGTGTATCTCGACATCATCCGCGATTGCCTCGCGCGCGGCCGCCAGGCGCTGGTGCTCGTGCCGGAGATTGCGTTGACGCCGCAGGCGCTGCGCCGGTTCCGCGAGCGTCTGGGAGTGGAAATCGCGGCGTTGCATTCGGGGCTCGGCGACACCGAGCGTTCGATGGCGTGGCTGGCCGCCGCACGTGGCGAGGCGTCAGTGGTGCTCGGCACGCGGTCGGCCATCTTCGTGCCGCTGCCGCGACCGGGCGTGATCGTCATCGACGAGGAACACGACGCCTCTTACAAGCAACAGGAAGGGTTTCGCTATCACGCGCGCGACCTCGCAGTGATGCGCGCCAAGGCGCTCGACGTGCCGATCGTGCTGGGTTCCGCGACGCCGTCGCTGGAAAGCCTGGCCAACGTCGCCGCCGATCGCTACCGGTTGCTGCGCCTCACCCAGCGCGCCGGACTGGCGCAGCCGCCCGCGCTTCGCGTCGTCGACCTGCGCAGCCAGCGTCTGCAGGAGGGATTCGCAGCCGCGACGCTTGAAGCGATCGGTGCCTGCATCGCGCGTGGCGAACAGGCTCTGGTGTTCCGCAACCGCCGCGGCTATTCGCCAGTACTGATGTGCCATGACTGCGCCTGGAGTGCGCAGTGCCCGCACTGCGAACGCGCGCTGACCTGGCATCGGCGTGAAGCGCGGCTTCGCTGCCACCATTGCGGATTCGAGCAGCGCGTACCGCGTGCCTGTCCCACATGCGCAGGCTTGGCGCTGCACCCGGTCGGTGAAGGCACCGAACGGATCGAGGACGCGTTGCGCGCGCAGTTTCCCGACGTGCCGATCGTGCGCGTCGACCGCGACACCACGCGCGGACGGCGTGCGCGCGATGCACTGTTCGATCGGTTGCCGGACGCGGGCGCGCGAATCCTCGTCGGCACGCAGATGCTGGCCAAAGGACACGATCTTCCGCATCTCACGCTGGTCGTGGTGATCGGCGTGGACGAAGGTCTTTACAGCGTCGACTTCCGCGCGAGCGAACGACTCGGCCAACTCGTCGTACAAGTTGCAGGGCGCGCCGGACGCGCCGAACGTCCGGGCAGTGTGTTGTTGCAGACGCACGATCCGACCCATCCGCTGCTGTCGGTGCTCCTCAACGGCGGCTACCGCGCGCTCAGCGCGCAGTTGCTGAAGGATCGCCGCGCGGCAAGCTTGCCGCCGTACGCACAATTCGCGCTGCTGCGTGCGGAAGCTCCCGAACAGGCGGCACTCACCGCCTTTCTCACGGCGGCAACGCAATCTGCGAGCGATCCGGCGATCGTCGCGCACGGCCCGCTTGCAGCCCCGATGCCTCGTCGCGCGGGCGCATTCCGCGGTCAGGTACTGATCGAGTGCGGCGATCGCACCGCGATGCAGTCGTTCCTGCCGGGCTGGCTCGATACGGTTCGTGCCCTGCCGGGCGAGCGCCGGTTGCGCTGGTCGATCGACGTCGATCCGGTTGATCTTTACTGAGCGAGGGGTTTGCTCCGCGTCGAACGCGTCAGACCTGCCTTTGAACCGACATCGCGAAGCACCCCTCATGGACACCGTCGATCCATCCGCCGTGTGCGATGCTCCCGACTTTCGCATCTGAAGCAGGACACACATGCCACGTCAGTACAGCATGGGAGGGCGCGCCGCGCCGGGTGCGCCTCCGCCCTCGTCGGGAGGCGGGCCGCGGGAAGCACCACCGGCACGCACGGCACCGAAGAATCTGCGCGAGCGCTTCATCGCGCTGCGCAACCTGCCGCCGTTCCTGCGCGAATTGTGGGCGACCAGCCCGACGCTGCTGATCGCCGATGTGCTTCTTCGCAGCGTGCGCGCGGTGCTGCCCGTGCTCACGCTGCTGGTCGGCAAGCTGATCATCGACGAGGTCGTTGCGCTCGTCCGCGGCGGTGTGGCCTCGGGTTCTCTCGCCGATGCGCTTGCCGGCGGACGCCTCGACACCCTCGGCCTGCTGCTCGGTGCCGAATTTGCACTTGCTGTGCTGGCGGACGTGCTCGGCCGCGTGGTGTCGCTGGTCGACTCGCTGCTGTCGGAAAAATACACGAACGCGACCAGCATCCGCCTGATGGAGCACGCAGCGACGCTCGACCTCGAGGACTTCGAGGACAGCGAGATGCAGGACCGCCTCGACCGCGCCCGGCGACAGACGATCGGACGCAGTGCGCTGATGAGCCAGCTGTTCGGGCAGGCGCAGGACATCGTCACGGTTGTCGCCTTCGCGGCCGGCCTGATCGCGTACGCGCCGTGGCTCATGGTGCTGCTGTTCTTCGCGCTGGTGCCCGCGTTTCTCGGCGAAGCGCATTTCAACGCGCAGAGTTACACGCTCAATTACGCGTGGACGCCCGAGCGGCGGGTACTGGACTACGTGCGCCTGACCGGCGCGAGCGTCGAGACCGCGAAGGAAGTGAAGATCTTCGGCCTCAATGGCTTCCTGATCGAGCGATACCGTGAACTCTCGCAGGGGTTCTACGCGGCGAATCGTGCGCTCGCCAAGAGGCGTGCGCTGTGGGGTAGCGTCTTCGCAGCGCTCGGCACGATCGGCTACTACGTGGCTTACGCATTGATCGCCTGGCGCACGGTGCGCGGCGAATTCACGATCGGCGACCTGACGTTCCTGTCCGGCTCCTTCCGTCGGCTTCGCAATCTCCTGGAAAACCTGTTGATCGGTTTCTCGCAACTCGCGGGCCAGGCGCTCTATCTCGATGACCTGTATTCGTTCTTCGCCACGCAACCGGAAATCATCTCTCCGCCCAATGCGCTGCCATTTCCGCATCCGATTCGCGAAGGCTTCGTATTCGAGAATGTCGGCTTCCGCTATCCCGGTGCCGAGCGCTGGGCAGTGCGCGAACTGACCTTCACGCTGCGCGCCGGTGAGGTGCTTGCGCTGGTCGGCGAGAACGGCGCCGGCAAGACGACTCTGGTGAAACTGCTCGCTCGACTGTACGAGCCGGACGAAGGCCGGATCCTGCTCGACGGACGCGACCTGCGCGACTACGACCTCGCCGAACTCCGCTCGCACGTCGGCGTGATCTTTCAGGACTTCGTGCGCTACGCATTCACTGCGGCGACCAACGTCGCGGTCGGCCGTATCGAAGAGCGTGAGGATCGTGCGCGCATCGAGCGCGCCGCCGAGCAAAGCCTCGCCGATGCGGTGATCCGCAAGCTGCCGCAGGGGTATGACCAGACGATGGGCAAGCGCTTTCGCGACGGCGTCGATCTGTCTGGCGGCGAATGGCAGAAGATCGCGATTGCGCGTGCCTACATGCGCGATGCCGACGTGCTGATCCTCGACGAGCCGACCGCAGCACTCGACGCACGCTCGGAATTCCAGGTGTTCGAGCGATTCAAGGAATTGTCCGCCGGCAAGACCTCGGTGCTGATCTCGCACCGCTTTTCGACCGTGCGCATGGCCGACCGCATCCTGGTGCTCGAGGGCGGCCGCATCGAGGAAGTGGGCACACACGAGGAACTGCTCGCATCGGGCAAACGGTATGCGGAGTTGTTCGAGTTGCAGGCCGCCGGGTATCGCTGAATCGGCCACGTCGCGCCGAGCGCACGATGTCCGAGTCCTGTGAAGAAGGTCGTTATTGAATTCGACCGACTTGCGGGAGTTGCACCATGACCTGTTCCACGCATTCGCGCTTGCGTCGCTTGTGGCTGCTGGCAGCGACCGTTGCGATGGCGGCGGCGATGCCCACCACCGCGGCGGTTCTGACCTGGCCAGGCCCGTCGCCGTGCAACGCTGCGTTGCAAGCGTGCATCGCTGCCGCAACATCCGGCGACATCGTCGAGGTGGCGAGCAACGGTCCCATCACCGAATCGGTCGAAATCTTTCAGAAGAGCCTGACGTTGCGGGCGGCAACCGGGTTTTCACCGGTGCTCGATACCGCCCCCTCGCTGGACGCGATCGAGGCATTCGGTAGCGATGCCGTCGTTGCGGTCACGATCGAAGGCATGACGGTGCGCGGCGCATTCATCGGCGCCTATCAAGGAGGAAGCGGCGCCTTCAGCGTGCAGATCCACAACAACAAACTGGAAGCCGATGGTCTGGACTCGAATCTCAGCGGTATCAACGTGGCCACGTTTGGCTCCAGCCCGACCGGGCCAGTGGACCTCGTGATCTCCAACAATGAGATTGCTCTGGGATTCCTCGCCGGGGACGACATTTCCGCAATCCGCATCGGCGATTTTCCCGGCCACACCACCGGCCTGATCATGGCCAACACGGTGACGCACGGTGGAACCGCGAGCACGCTGAGCGCGATCACGCTCCACAACGGCATCGGCACTGCTGAATTCGATCTGCGCTACAACCGGGTGACGGCGAGTGGCTACAACGGGGGAATTCTGCTCCGCCAGGACGGCAGCAGCGGCACGATGATTGCGCGAATCGTCAACAATCTCGTGACCGGAACGATCGATTACACCGGACCGCAGCCCGGTGCGATTTCGTTGCTGGCGAACGCGGGCAACCTGCAAGCCACGGTTCTGAGCAATACGCTTGCCGGAAACGACACGGGCTTCATCGCAAGCGTTGCGTCGGGTGCGACGCTTGGCGGTGTGCTGGCGAACACACTCGTGACCGCCAATACGAATCAAGGCGTCGTCATCGGTGCAGCGGCCGCCGTCGGATTCTCCAACGAATCCAACCTGGTATTCGGCAATGGTTCGAACGATTTCATCGCTGGGCCGGGAACGATTCAGGCGGATCCAAGGGTCGTGGGTGCGGGCGATTTCCACCCGCGAAGCGATTCGCCTGTGCGCGACGCCGGAACGACGGCACTTGCCGCAGACATACCCATCGATCTGGATGGCGCGCCGCGGGTCATTGGCCCGGCCATCGACATCGGCGCATGGGAGCTGGGCGATTCGATCTTCGTCGACGGCTTCGACTCCTGATCGCGCATCTGCATGCAACGCACGCGACGGGCGCGTCGTCGCACGGCGTCCCGACGCAGCGTGTGACGCTCTGCAACGAACACGCCGATGGGGTTCGCTCCCATGCACGCGCACCGGCCAGGCCTTGAGCTGCTGTCGAGCCGACCGAACGAAACATCCAGACAACAGAACGGCCCGCGAGGGGCCGTTCGATTGACGCAGGTTGCGAGGGTCGCTTACGCGACGAACATCGCCCGCATCTTCTTCATCGCATTCGCTTCGATCTGGCGGATGCGCTCGGCTGACACGCCATACTCGTCGGCGAGTTCCTGCAGCGTCGCCTTCGAATCATCCTTCAGCCAGCGACGCTGGATGATGTCGCGCGAACGCTCGTCAAGCTTCACCAGCCCGCGCTTCAACGTGTCGAGACTCGACTCGTCTTCCGATTCCGTCTCGACGATCCCGTAGGGATCGGCGTTGTGGTCGATGAGGAACGCAGCCGGCGACGGACGCTCGTCCTCGTCGGCATCGGTGGGCGTATCGAACGCGACGTCGCGACCATTGAGACGCGCTTCCATTTCCAGAACCGTCGCTGCCGGCACGTTGAGTTCACGCGCAACGGTGTTGACCTCCTCGTTGTTCATCCAGCCGAGGCGCTTCTTCGACTTGCGCAGGTTGAAGAACAGCTTGCGCTGCGCCTTCGTCGTCGCAACCTTGACGATGCGCCAGTTGCGCAGGATGAACTCGTGCATTTCGGCACGGATCCAGTGGACGGCGAACGACACCAGCCGGACGCCATGATCCGGATCGAAACGCTTCACCGCCTTCATCAGGCCGATGTTGCCTTCCTGGATCAGATCGCCCACTTGCAGTCCGTAACCGGAATAACCGCGGGCGACATGGACGACGAAACGCAGGTGCGCCATGACCATCCGTTTTGCCGCGTCGAGATCGCTCTCGCCGAGGTAGCTGCGCGCAAGCGCCTGCTCTTCTTCCTGCGTCAGCATCGGAATCTGATGAACCGCATTGACGTAGGCATCGAGACTTCCCAACGCGCTCGGCACCGGGAACGGAATGGCGACCAGGGCATTACTCATGATGGGGAACTCCTCAATAGCTTGTTGAATACTTTAGCAGTCCCTAAATAGGAGTGCTAAATCCGCGGTTGGTTCCCGACCTGTTGCGCCGGGAATAACTGAACTGACGGGTATTGTACTCTCAGGTACTGCAAATAAGGAGGCCCGCGCATTTGTCTTGGGGCTGGATTCAGGTGAGTCCAACCCACTGCTTTCATTGAACATAGTCGACAGAAATGCCACTGTTGCGCGTTTCGGGACAGTCTGTTTCAATTGCCGTCATGCGATTTGCAACTGCGCGAGGGCGGGCAGTCGCCAGTCCACCATCGGTAGACCGCGCTCCCGCAGATATTCATTCGCGCGCGAGAAATGCGCGCAACCCAGAAAGCCCCGATAGGCCGACAGGGGCGACGGATGCGGCGCTTTCATGACCCGATGGCGGCGTGTGTCGATCAGTTTGCCCTTCGCCTGCGCATAGCTGCCCCACAGCAGGAACACGATGCTTTCGCGCTCGCGGTTGAGCGCGTCGATGCAGGCGTCGGTGAACTCTTCCCAACCTTTGTGCTGGTGCGATCCGGCGTGCCCGCTCTCCACCGTCAGGACCGAATTGAGCAGCAGCACTCCCTGCCTGGCCCACGGCACGAGGCAGCCATGATCGGGGCGTGCGTGACCGAGATCGCGCGTGATCTCCTTGTAGATATTGTCGAGCGAGGGCGGCACTGCCACACCGGGCAGCACGGAGAAGCACAGGCCATGCGCCTGGTTCGGGCCGTGATAAGGATCCTGACCAAGGATGACCACCTTCACCTGGTCGAATGGCGTCATGTCGAGTGCCGCGAAGATGCGCGATCCGGGCGGGTGGATCACCTTTCCGGCCGCCTTCTCGTGCCGCAGGAATTCCGCCAGCGCGAGCATCCCGGGCCGCTCGAACTCGTTGCCGACGCGCGCCTTCCACGCGGGATCCAGCTTGACCCGGTCGTCGCTCACCGGCGAACCCGGATCAGGCCTGCGCCTGCTCGCGCAGGCGACGCGCAACCCGCAGCTGGAACTGCAGTTTGGTGATCAGCAGGCGCTCCTCGATCGGCTTGTGCACCAGATCATTCGCGCCGGCGCGCAGCAGTTTCGCCTGGTTGACCGGATTGTCGTCACCGGTCATCACCAGCACCGGCAGCTCGCCCTTCGCGTAATCGAAGTGGTTGCGGATGCGATCGAGCAGATCGCCGCCGCCGAGCTCTCCTTTCAGGTTGACGTCGGTCAGCACGAGATCGGCTCCCGGAACACGGTTCTCGATCACCGCCGATTCGAGCTGTTCGAGCGCCGCTTCGACGCTCACCACGTGGTGCACCCTGAAACCGAATTTTTCCATCATGCGCCGGGTCGCAAGCGCCACCACGCGGCTGTCCTCGACATAGAGCACGTCTCCGGCGATCTGCTCGGTGGGGCGCACGTAGCCGCGGATGAACACCGCGAGTGCATCGAAACCGAGCGCCTTGTCGAAATAGTCGGTGACGTGGCTCGTCAGCGTCCGCGCGACCAGGCGTTCCTGCACATCGCCCGACACGACCACGATGGGGATATACGCCTGCGCCGACCCCTCGCGAACCTCGCGCGCAAAGTCGACGCCGTCCATGTCCGGCAGGCGCAGCGACGTCGTGATGAGGTCGATCACGCCACCAGCGAGCTGCGCCAGCGCGTCGGTGCCGTTGCTGCATCCGATCACCACTGCATTGGGCAATTCGTTCTTCAACACGCGCTCGATCAACTGGCGCACCACGCGCGAGCCGTCGACCACGAGCACGCGCGGCTGATCGCTCGTGATATGCCGGGTGAGCGACAGTTCACGACTCATCGGGGACGACCCGCGGCGAGATGGCGGGTGGTGACGATAAAGGCACCGATCCACCCGAGCAGGCCGCTCGCTGCAACCACCACCAGGATCGATGCGATCCCGACGCCGTGCAGTTCGAACCGGTTCGTATAGCTGTCAAGCAGGCGGCCGATCGGATCGGCCAGCGCAAACTCCACCGTGACGACGATCAGCAGCGCCAGCAGGCTGCCAAACAGGCCGTACCAGAATCCCGCATAAAGGAACGGGCGTCGCACGAATGCGTTGCCCGCGCCGATCGTCTGCATCACCGAGATTTCCATCGAACGCGCCTGAATGTCCATTCTCACCGTGTTGCCGATCACCAAGAGTGTGGCGAATGCCAGCAACGCCGCGACCACCGCGACGACCCGTTCGGTGAAATGGAGGATACCCGAGAGCTTCCGTCGCCACTCGGCGTCGTACTGCACGAGGTCGACGCGCGGATCGGACTTCAGCTCGGCAACCAGCGCGGGATTGTCCGCCTCGAGCGACTCGCGCGGCGTTACCACCAGCACGGTCGGCAACGGGTTGCTTTGCAACGCGTCGAGCGCCTCGCCGAAACCCGACAGCTGACGAAACTCGGCCAGCCCCTGTTCGGGGGTATGCAGCACGACGTCGGTGACATCCGCACGCTTGCGCAATTCCCCGGCAAGCACCTCGCCCACCTTCGCGTCTGCCGAGGACTTGAGAAACACGGTCACTTCGCGCGCCTCGCGCAAGCCGCCGGAAAGATCGCGTGCGTTTGCGTATACCAGCCAGAACAACAGCGGCAGAGCGAGCGCGAAACCGAGCACCAGCACGGTCAGCGCGGTCGCCCACGGCCGCGCCGTCAAACGGCCAAGGCTCGAGAAAAAGCTGTAGAAGTGTTGATCGCGCCATGCGGAAAGTCGCGCGGCGACGGGCGTGCGCGGACCCCGCGGAGCGCGCGCTTCAGCGCCTTTCTTCGGCGCCACCGCAGGCGTGCGCTGGTTGCGCGCCGGCCGCGTCATGCCGGCACTCCCTGCGGGCGGAAATCGTCGACGAGGCGCCCGTGATCGAGCACGAGCACGCGCTTGTTCATCCGCTTCAACAGGAACAGATCATGGCTGGCGATCAGCACGGTGGTGCCCACTGCGCCGAACTCGGCGAACAGAGCCATGATCTCGACCGACAATTGTGGATCGAGATTGCCCGTCGGCTCGTCGGCAATGATCAACGAAGGCTTGGCGACGATCGCGCGCGCGATGCCGACCCGCTGCTGCTCTCCGGTGGACAGTGTCAGCGGCGATGCCTTTTCACGCGCGAGCAAACCCACCTTGTCGAGCGCTGCGCGAACGCGCTTTGCGGTCTCGATGCGCGAACTGCCCGCAATCAGCAACGGCAAGGCGACGTTGTCGAAGACGCTGCGATCGGTCAGCAGACGATGGTCCTGGAACACCATGCCGATCCCGCGACGCACTTGCGGCACGCCACGCCGCCGCACGCGTGCGAGATCCGCATGATTGACCACGACCTGCCCGCGCGACGGCCGTTCCGCCAGGCTGATGAGCTTGAGCAGCGTGCTTTTGCCCGCCCCCGAGTGTCCCGTCACGAACACCATCTCGCCCGCTGCGATGTCGAAGGTGACTTCGCTGAGCGCATCGAGACCGGTGAGGTAGCGTTTGCTGACGTTGTCGAAGCGGATCATCGACGGCCGGGACTGGACAATGGGGAGTCGCGAATTGTAAGAGAAGGCAACCGGTCCGATGACTGATTTTTGGATTCTCCATCTCCCACCGCCGATGTTCTGCTCACTTGACCATCTGGTTGAGATTGAAGATCGGCAGCAGGATCGCCAGCACGATGAACAGCACCATCGCCCCCACGGCGAGGATCACCGCCGGCCCGAGCACCGCCGTCAACGCGGTCATCCAGCGATCAAGCTCCCGCTGCTGTTGCGCCGCGGCCTCGTCGAGCATGCGCGGCAACTGGCCCGACCGTTCACCGCTGGCGATGAGGCGCAACGCGACGGGCGGAAACTGGCCGCTCTCGCCGAGTGCGCGCGAAAACGCGCTGCCTTCCCGCACCTTGAACGCAGCGCGCTTGAGCGCTTCGCGCATCGGCAGGTTCGGCACGACCTGCGCCGCGATGCCGAGTGCGTCGAGTAGCGGGACCGCACTCGATGCCAGCAGTGCCAGGGTGCGTGTGGCGCGTGCAGTGTTCGCCGCGCGCGCGAGACGGCCGACGAGAGGAAGGCGCAACAACAGCGCATGCCAGCGGTAGCGCGTCGACTCGTTGCGCAAGGACAGGCGTGCAATTGTCGCCAGCGCGATCAGCGCAATCAGCAGCAACCAGCCCCACGACCGCAGGAATGCCGACAATGCAATCAGCGCGCGCGTCGCGAGCGGCAGTGTCTGATGCAGGTTCTGGAAGACGCCGACGATCTGCGGAACGACCCAGGTGAGAAGCCCGGTGACGACCGCGACCGCAACCAGCGTCAACAACAGCGGATACGCAAGCGCCGCGAGGATCTTCTGGCTCAGCGCATCGCGCGCTTCGGCATAGTCGGCGAGCTTCTCGAGCACACGGTCGAGCTGGCCGGATTGTTCGCCCGCTGCGACCGTCGCCCGAAAGATGTCTGGAAAGCTGTCGGGAAATTCCGCCATCGCCTGCGCAAGGCTCGCGCCTTCCATCACGCGCGCCCGAAGGCTCACCGTCAATCCGCGCTGACGTTCGTTCTCGGCCTGTTCGGACAACGCGCCGAGCGCCTCGTCGATGGGAAGTCCCGCACCGATCAGCGTGGCCAGCTGGCGCGTCAGCAATGCGAGTTGCGCCGCACCCAGCGTACGGCGGGCGAACACGCTCCGGCTCTTCGACCCACCCTCGTTGACTTCACCGACGCTGAGCGGATTGAGGCCGCGTTCGCGCAAAGCACCACGCACCGCGCGCGCAGTGTCACCCTGCAAAACCCCGCGCAGGGTTTTGCCGTTCGCATCGAGAGCCTGGTAGGCGAACGCTGGCACGAAGGAAGGGATCCGCACGAAGGACGCGTCGATTGTCGCCGCAAAGCGGGCGTCAGGGAACCGATGCGAGCGGGGGATCACTCGCATCATGCGGCGATCGATTGTCGAGCCATTCCCGCTGTCGCGGGGAATGACGTCCGTGGTGCCGTATCGCAATCATCCTGTCGGACGTCGACTGGAGCTGCGGAATCGAACGATTGACAGAACGAACGTCGACGACAGGGCATTTCCCCCGCCGTCGACCCGCATCGTTTCAGAAAATGTAGTGCAGTCCCGCCGACACCGAATAACGCGGCTCCAGCTGCAAGCCGTTCACGCGCTGGTAGACGGGGGCTTGCACGAACGCGAACGCGGCAAACCGCCGACTGATGTTCCAGGTGATGCCGGGACTCAGGTAAGCGAGGGTCGCACCGCTGTTC
>NZ_JBDSWZ010000060.1:0-15612 GCF_039926425.1 Dokdonella sp. | reverse complement strand
CTCGCACGTCGACCTGTTCGTCGCACGCCTGCAGGACGATCTGATCTTCGCGGACGGCTTCGACTGAAAGGCGAGCGGATGCGGATCGTCCAGGCATGACCGGAAGGACGCCGCCGTGAGCGCATCGAATTCCGTCCACGACAGGGTCGTGTGGTGCGATCTCCCCGTCGCCGACCTCGATAAGCGGGGCGACGCACGCGGAATCGCCCGTCCATCGGGCACGGTTGATCAGCGCAACACGAAGTCGCTGAGCGCCTGCGCACAGAACGGCCAATTAAGCTCGCGATCCGCATCCGCATCCCGCAACACCGGCACGCGCTCCCCGTAGCGCGCCTCGAGGCCCGCATCGTCGTCGATCCATACGCTTTCGAACGGCGGCACGCGGGCCGCCGCGAGCAGCGCGAGCGCCTCGTCGCAAAGCCGGCAGTCGTCTCGCTGGAACAGGATCAGCCGCATTGCTGCAAGCCCCGGGTGGCCGAGCGCGTAGAATAGCGGTCTCCTGCACGACAGCGACCACCATGGCCGTCAGCGTCTTCGACCTCTTCAAGATCGGCATTGGCCCGTCCTCTTCGCACACCGTCGGCCCGATGCGGGCCGCAGCACGATTCGTCGAGCGCTGGCTTGTCGAAGGCGACGGCGGCGTGAACCTGACGCGGACGGCGCGCATCCGTGCCGAAGTGTTCGGCTCGCTGGCACTGACCGGCCGTGGCCACGGCACGGACAAGGCGTTGCTGATGGGCCTCGAAGGCCACTGGCCGAACGCGATCGACCCGGACGTGATTCCCGCAGCGCTCGAACGCATCCGCAGCGAGAAACGCATCAATCTGTCCGGACGTCACGAGATCGCATTCGACGAGAAGCGTGATCTGGTGTTGAACAAGCGGCAGAAGCTGCCCTTCCATACCAACGGCATGCGCTTCACGGCGTTCGACGCGGATGGCAACACGATCGCGACGCGCGACTACTACTCGGTCGGCGGCGGCTTCGTCGTGAACCAGGACGAAGCGGCCGAAGACCGGATCGTCGCCGACGAGACGCCGCTGGCGCATCCGTTCCGGTCCGGCGACGAGCTGCTCGCGCGCTGCGCGGAGAGCGGACTCACCATCGCCGAGCTGATGTATGCGAACGAAGGCGCGTGGCGCACACGCGCCGAGATCGACTCAGGTCTCGACGAACTCTGGAGCGCGATGCAAGCGTGCGTCGCGCGCGGCATCCGCGCATCGGGAACGCTGCCCGGCGGCCTGCACGTGACGCGGCGCGCGCCAGCGCTCCACGCGGAACTGTCCCGGAATCCGGAGGCGGCGATGCGCGATCCGCTGACCACGCTCGACTGGGTCAATCTCTACGCGCTCGCCGTCAACGAAGAGAACGCCGCCGGCGGACGCGTCGTCACCGCGCCGACCAACGGAGCCGCCGGCATCATTCCCGCGGTGCTTCACTACTACACGCGCTTCATCCCGGGGGCGACCATCGAGGGCGTGCGCACCTTCCTGCTGACCGCTGCGGCAGTCGGCATCCTGTACAAGGAAAACGCATCGATTTCCGGCGCGGAAGTGGGTTGCCAGGGCGAAGTGGGCGTCGCCTGCTCGATGGCGGCGGCCGGATTGACCGCGGCAATCGGTGGCACCTGCAGCCAGATCGAAAATGCCGCCGAGATCGGCATGGAACACAACCTCGGGCTCACCTGCGATCCGATCGGCGGGCTGGTGCAGATTCCGTGCATCGAGCGCAATGCGATGGGATCGGTCAAGGCGATCAACGCGAGCCGCATGGCGATGCGCGGCGACGGCAAGCACAAGGTCAGCCTCGACAAGGTCATCAAGACGATGCGCGACACCGGCCGTGACATGCAGGACAAGTACAAGGAAACCTCGCGTGGTGGGCTCGCGGTGAACGTGATCGAGTGTTGAATGGAGAGTTCCGTTCGACGCGGCAGGACGAGGCCGACCCGCGCACAAGCGGTCAGCCTGGCGTGAGCGCGGCAACCAGAGGCAAGTGATCGGACGCGAGCCGCGCGAGGCGGCTTCGGTGCACGGAGCGTTCGGCACATGCGGTCGCGGGTGCGATCCAGATCCGATCGAGCGCAGACAGCGGGAACAGTGACGGGAACGTCTTTGGTGACGCCGTCATTCCGAAGCGCTGGTCGATCGTCGCGAGTGCGCCCCTTGCCGACCATTCGTTGAAATCTCCGAGCAGGACCGTCGGCTGTTCGCGAACATCACCGAGCAACGAGACGAGCTTTCCGACCTGGATGCGGCGCTCCGAAGTGCGCAGTCCGAGATGCGTTGCGACCAGCCGCCAGTCACCTCCGTCGAGATCGACGCGCAGGTCGATCGCATTGCGCGGTTCGCGGGTATCGACACCCAGTGCATGAACGACGACGTCGCGCGGCGGCGATCGGGTCAGCAGCGCATTGCCGAAATCGCTGCCCCGTTTGAGGAACGTCGGCGCGACGATCATGTGCATCGCGCACGCCGCTTGCAGATGCGCGCACATGTCGAACGCGCCGCGTGATCCGAATTCCTGCAGCGCGACGACATCGGCATCGAGCTCGTTGATCACGCGTGCAATCCGATCCGGATCGAAGCGGCGGTCGAGCCCCACGCCAGCATGCATGTTCCAGGTTGCGATACGCATCAGGCGCGGTTCGGTGGAGCGTGCCGCATGCGCAGGAACACACCGACTGCGATGATCGCGACCAACGCCAGCAACGCGCCGAGCCACGCGAGAGGGTTCGGGTCGCGCAACGCAGCACTTGCGCGTTCGACGAACACTGCGTACAGCACGATGCCCGGAAACATGCCGAGGGTCGTGCCAACGAGGTACGCAATTCGCGGAAGCCCAGCGGCACCGGCGATCAGACTGACGATGCTGTACGGCGCGACGGGAACGAGGCGGACGAGCGCAACCGCAAGCACTCCATGCCCGACAACGCGAGCACGCAATCGTTCGCCACGCTCGCCGACGATGCGTGAAAACGCAGCCTGAGGAAGGCGATGTCCCGCCTCATGCAGCGCCGCGGCGCTGAGCAGCGAACCTGCCATCGCCGTCAGGCCACCGGCAATCGGGCCGAGGACGACGATGGTTGCAGCAATCAGCAGGTTGACGGGAAAGACGACGAAGCCTCCGATGAGAAACGCCGCCAGCGCGACGAGCGGCGCGAATGGCGAGGCGTGCCAGCGTTGGGCCGCATCGAGAACCGTCGAGAAGGTCGGTCGCCCCGCGCCAAGCCAGAGGAGCGATGCGGCGACGATCGCTGCGAGTACCGTGATCGCAGCGAGCGCCACCCATTGCCAGCGGCGTCGTTCCACGTTCCGATCGATGGTGGCGGTTGACTCTCCACGCGCGTCCGGGGACGTCGCTGGTTCCGTCACGCCCGCACTTGGCGAGGCACATCGGTCATGCGAGGCCGACATGGCTCACAGCAAGCCTTCGATCGGCAGGAAGCGCACCACGTCAACCCGCAGCCGCTTGAGCAGCGAACACTCCGGCTCGTGCCGGAAGATCACTTCCTTGCCGTCCTCGAGCGCGGCCCAGCGCAGAGCGCGACGCTCAGGTTTGGCATGACTGGTCGGATCAAGCATCACGTGAAACGCGTTTTCCGGTGACGTCGCGCGCGCGAAGAACTGCTCGATCGCATCGGCCAGACCCGGGCTTTCGACGATCACTCCCATCTCGGTATTGAGGTCGCGTGACCGCGGATCGAAGTTCATCGAACCGATGAACACTTGGTGGTGGTCGATCACCATTGTCTTTGCATGCAGGCTGACGCCGGACGAACGACCGTATGCGCGTTTCGGATTCTGGTGACCCACCGGTCGGAATTCGTAAAGCGTGGCGCCCGCGACAAGCAGCGGTTTTCGATAGTGCGCATAACCCGCGTGCACTTCCGGCTCATCGTTGGCGGCAAGCGAGTTGGTCAGCGCCTCGATTGCGACGCCGCGTTTCGCAGCGGCCTCAAGCACCGACTCCACCTCTTCGCCTGGAATGAAGTATGGCGAGATCACCAGGATCTGCTGCTGCGCCGATTCCAGCATCGCGCGGATCGGTCGCTCGATGCGTGCCTGCTTGTTGTCGTCCTCCGCCGGATCGACCTTTTCCGGCGCATCCGCGACCAGCCGCGCGTCGCCCCAGAACCATGCGATGCCGCGTTCCGCTTTTGACGGATCGTCGACGCCATTCACGACGTTCTCGGCTTTCTGGTAGTCCTCGGGCGAATAGACGTGCGCGTCGCCGCCGAGCCGCTCGCGCGCTTTCGCCACATTTTTGTGATTTGCGTCGGTAGCGCTGAATGCGGTGACCGGAATCGCCGCCTCATCGTTCCAGTAGCGGTCGAACATCGACGCGATCCTCGGCACGATCGGCCCGATCGAGAGCACATCGAGATCGCGGAAATGCACGTCGTCGCCGACATTGAAATACGCATCACCGATGTTGCGGCCGCCGATGATCGCAGCCACACCGTCGACGATGAACGACTTGTTGTGCATGCGCCGGTTGAGCCGTTGCGCTTCGAGCACGAATTGCCCGACCTTGGAGACGATCGAACGGTCGCGGATGCGCAGTGGATTGAAAAGCCGCACTTCGACGTTCGGATGCGCGTCGAGCGCGTCGAGCAGCTTGTCTTCCTTCACGATATCGAGATCGTCGAGCAGGATCCGCACGCGCACTCCGCGATCCGCCGCCGCAAGCAGGCGCTGCGCCACCAGTCGCCCGGACGCGTCGTTCGCGAAAATGTAGTACTGCAGGTCGATCGAGTGACGGGCGTTGTCGGCCAGCACGACGCGGCTCATCAACGCGTTGTTGCCGCCAAGCAATGGGCGGAAACCGGATGTTCCGCCGTTGGCCGAGACGCGCGTTTCAATCTGTCGGGAAAGCACCGAATCGGCGACCGGCGCGATCGATGTCGAGGGCGTCTTCGGGGTCTCCGCAAACCGCTCGGGCAAGGTGGAGCACGCGCTTGCCACGCAGGCCAGAAGTAGCGTCAGCGAACTACGTACATGCGGGGCGAAAAGCGATGCATTCATCGCGAGATGATCGCATACGAAGGGTTGACCGTGGTCTGAACAACGGGCGACCTGATAGGCATGCAAAAAAAAGCCGGCGCGGATGAATCCGCGCCGGCTGGAACAACAGGAACTTTCGTTTACTTCTGGACCGGTGCCAAGGTGATCGGACGGCCACCGCCGTTCGTGCCGTGGCCACGGATGATCCAGTTATGCGTGAACGACGCCAGCACCGCAGTTGTCGGCTGCATGTTCAAAGTCGCCAGAACAGGGGTCGCAGGGACCGAGCCGAGAGCGCTGATGTACGACTGGTTCGCAAACGGAACCGCGTTGTCCGCAGAACCGGGATACGCATTGACCGTCCTGTTGACGAGTGCGATCAATATGTCGCCCGGGCCGCTCAACACGGCGCCGCCCGGAATCGAGATCGTCTGGAACGTCGACAGAGCGGTGATCGTCTGACCGGTCACCGAGGCGACCAAGGTCGCACCATTGGCAGGACTGTCGTCGTTGTCCTGATAGACGTAGACATCGAACACATCGCCAACGGTCGTTTGCGTCCCGAAGATGGTGTCGACCGTGTTCAACGTGATCGGATACTCGGCGGCCTCCGGCTTGAACTGGTTCAACCAGAGAAACTGGCAGGGCGCGGCCGGACCACATCCGAGCGCGTTGAACGAGCCGCCGGCGGGAAGGCCGTCGACCGTCAGGTTGCAGGTTCCACCCTCACACACGCCGGGCGCCGGTGGCGCGGTTCCGCCCTTGACGGCAACCGTCAGGTGCTCGACCGGCGACTGGCCACCCGATTCGGTGAGGTCGATGCGGCCATACGACAGGTCGCTCGTCGAACCGGCGGTTGCCGTCGCGGTGATCGTCAGGGCCTGCGTCGCACCCTGCGCCAGCGTGAAGGTCGCCGGGCTGAACGTCAGGTGGTAGCCCGCAGGATCGATCGCCGTCGGCGTCCATGTGCCCGATGCATGCAACTGGTTCTTGAACGTGCGGGTCCAGTTGCAGCCGATGTCGCAGTTGACGTTGCGGACCGACGCAATGTTGAGATCCTTGATGGCCACTGTGGACGCTGCCGGATCGGCTGCATGGAAACGTGCGTTGGTTTCGTCGAGCGTGAGTCCGGCAAGCGTCGCCTTGGTGAGATCAACGCGGCCGCTGCCGACTTCGTCGACGCCCCACTGGGTGACGCCGTCTTCCTGGAAGCCGGTCAACGTCGCCGTCATCTGGATCGCCGACTTGACTTCCATCGGGGTCCAGGTCGGCTGCACCGCGCGAACCAGCGCGGCAGAACCGGCAAGGTGCGGAGACGACATCGACGTGCCACTGAGCAGGCCGTAGCTGCCTTCTTCCGTCGTCAGCGCCGCGAAGATGCTGACGCCTGGGCCGGTGATGTCCGGCTTGGTCAGGTCATCGTACGGAGCAACGGTCGGACCGCGGAAACTGAAGCCGGCGAGGACGTCGCCCTGAACCAGGCCGATCGCTGCGCGGTTGTAGTCGCCCAATGCCCCTTCGGGGAGCTCGAAGCCATCCGCGAAAACCGCATCGGCGTCGGGGATCGGACCGAGATTCGCGTTGACGAATGCAATCAGCGCATCACCCTGCACCTGCGTGGTACTGAACGCTGCAACGACGTCGGAGATCGCCGTCGGAAGCGTCGAGGTGTCCATGTTGATGACGCCTGCCTGGTTGTTCGTGATCACGACCACGTACGCGCCCGAGTTGTAGGCGTTGGTGATCTTCTCGCTGAACGTGCATGTGCCCCGCTGGATGATCGCGACGGAACCGGCGAAATAGCCCGGTGCGAAGCCACCGCTCGCGGTACATCCGGTGATGTTTGCCGGATCCGTGCGCAGCTTCTGACCCAGCAGATCGGTCGTTTCGGCCGGGGTCAACGTGCTGTTGCCCGGGTTGAGCGTGATGTTCTGCGTGAGCGCCGGCGGCGTGCCGGGACCGGTCACGGTCAGCTGCGGCGAGATGAGCTGGTCCTGCGTCGATGCGGCGACAGTGGTTTCCCACGGGCCGTTGTTGGCCACGAGGCCGGTCGGATCCGTGCAGTTGCTGCGGGTATTGCCAGCCGAAGCGGCGACGAACACATCCGCACCCTGGGCGGCGAGGAAGTCGAGACTGTCGACCCACGGATCACCACCACCGCAGGTCGGCCCGATCGAGAAGTTGATCACGTCGACCTGGTCGGCAATGGCGTTCTGGATGCCTGCAGTGATGGCGTCGTCCGTACAGCCGCTGGAGTCGCACACCTTGTAGGTGTAGACGGCGGCGCATGGTGCGACGCCGGACATCGTGATGCCGTCAGGAAGCAGCGGCGCAGGGGTGACGGTGTTGTCGATGGTGTTACCAGCGGCGGTACTGCCGGTGTGCACACCGTGGCCGTTGCCCTGGTCGGCGTCCGGCGTTGTGCCGGTGCACGAGGTCCCGTTGTTGGTCATGCAGTCTTTCGGAAACAGCTTCGGCGCCGCTTCGCTGAATCCGCACGTCGCGTCATTCGCGAACGACGGATGCGTGCTGTTGGCGCCCGAGTCGATGATGCCGACCTTCACGCCCTGCCCGCGTGTCGCGGCGGCGTAGCTCGGAACGGCGGTGCCGTCCCAGATGGTGTTCGCGCCGATGAACGTCGGGCCACGGAACGTGTCCATCTGCTTGACCTGCACGCCTTCGACGGACACCACGCCCGGCATCCGCGCGACGGCGGCGGCTTCACTCGGGCTCAACGAGACGGAGATGGCGTTGCGCGTGACGTCGTAGGTGTAGCGGATCGCGAGGTTGCGGCCGAGCGCCTGCTGGATGTCGCCGATGTACTGGGCGCGCTGGGTCGCGAGGTAGGACTTGTAGGACGCTGCGGCGGATGAATTGGCGTCGAGCTTGCGCGAACTGTTCGCGCTCACCAGATCCGCCTCGGGCGCGGTGCGCGCGAGGCCTGCAACGCCACCCTTGTAGTCGACCAGGCCCGCCTCGGCGAACGTGACGATGTAGCGGCCAGTGGTGGACGCGCGCAGCACGCTGGAGGTGGACTGTGCCGCGGTGATTCCGGCAGCACTGATTCCCGTTGACGCGGTGATTCCGAACAATGCGATCCCGACCGCAGTGGTCAGGGCTGTGTTTCGAACCGACTTCATGTGTACTCCCTTCCAAACGAATATTTGCCGTCCGACGGATCGACGATCCACGTGACGACTCCAAGCAAACGACACCGCCTGCATCCATAACCGGTTGGAAACCCGAGTTCAGGATGCCGCGATGTCAACCGAACAAGTCCTGTTGCGAAATAAGATCCGTCGCGGCGACCGGCCAACGCGCTCCCGCGCTCTTCAGGGGGACCGCCAAATGCCGGAATATCTACGCGAAATCCTACCTGATCCACGTGCCGCCAAAGGCAGCAATTCTCTTGATACCACGTCGTGCTTCCGGCATCAAACCCCAGCGACACCATTTACATTCGAGTGCGTAACCGGACGATCGCGAGGTCGCGTTCAGGTGATTCCACGCTGCAGCGCAGCGATACGCTGGCGAATGGGATCGAGCGTGGCTCCGTACCGGTCTGACGCCAACTCGCTGCGCCGCAGCGGTTGGCGGACCTGACTCGCACTCGATGTACGGACATCGCGACGATTGTTCTGAAACTGCATGCAAGCCGGGTCGAACGCGAGCCCGCAATGGTCCAGCAGCGCGCGAATGGTCGCGTCCGGTTGAGCGATCAGGTCTTCATAGACGTGCGCATGGACCCAGCCAGGAAACGACCGCGACCAGAATCGCATCGCGCGTTCGCTGTCGTTCCAGAACGCGCACAGGTCATCGAGGTCGTAGCTGAAGAACTGCGCTTCGCCGAAGTGGTGCTTGTAAGCGCTCCACAGCATTTCGAGCGGATCGCGCTGACAATGGATCACGTGCGCGCCGGGCAACATGCGGCGAATCGCGCCGAGCGTCTGCCAGTTGGTCAGCGTCTTGTTGGTAAACGACGCGCGCGTGTCTCGCCATGCCGCGCAGCGATCGAGGTACTGCACGCCGAGACGGGCCCAGTCCGAATCGTCCGCGTAGGACACCCAGTACGGAAATCCTTGTCCGCGACGGCGCGATTCGTCCAGCAAGGTCTCGACAATCTCGTTGCGCTCGCCGCCGCCCTGGACGCGCGGATGGGTCGACAGGATCTGCTCGGCCAACGTCGAACCCGAGCGCGGCATGCCGACGAGAAAGATGACTTCACGTCCGCGCGAAGCCGCGGGCGCGGATGACAGTGCGCCGAACTGGCCGAGGATGTCGTCGACCAGCCGCGTCACGGCAGCCGCATCCCAGCGAATCGTGGCGTGCTTTCCCGCATTTGCCGCGGCGATGAGAGCAAATGCCTCGGGGTAGCGTCCCGCCGATTCGAGAAGCGAAGCGCATGCAAACGCGAAGTCGACCCGCCGCGCGCCAGGTATCTTGTCGCTTGCGTGCAACCCCCGCAGGCGTTCGAGATCGTCGGCATCCGGCGTGAACGTCTTCAGGTTCGACAGGCCGACCCATGCGGAGATCGAATCCGGATCGCGCATCAGCACGGCACGCAGTTCGCTCTCGGCGTCGCCCAGTCGGCCGAGCATCTTCAGCATCTCCGCATATTGGACGCGTGCGCGCAGGTGACCCGGATCGATCGTCAGCAATTGTTCGAACGCAAGCGCCGCGCCTGCGGTATCGGTGCGCACGTCGAGCGCATGCCCGAGGTTGTACCAGGCATCCGCCAACATCGGATCGAGCACGGTTGCATCGCGGAACGCGCGTTCGGCGCCGGCCAGATCCCCGCCTTGCGCGAGAGCAATGCCCAACTGGCACATCAGCAAACCGTCATCGGGCCATTGCGCCCGCGCGCGACGGAGATCGTCAATCGCCTGCTCGGGTTTGCCTTGCCGAAGCCACGCGAGCGCATGCAGTCGCAGCAGCTCCGGATGATCGGGCGCCTGTGTCAGCAACGCATTCAGGGCCTTCATCGCGCCCTCACCATCGCCGCGCTCGAGCAGCCCTTCGGCGAACGCCACGTTTGCCGCCGCGCGCGATGGAATACCGGCCAGGCGCGGTCGGGCGCGGGACGACGATGGCGAAGAGGACATGAGGTGCGTCGAAT
Organism: Dokdonella sp.; assembly: GCF_039926425.1. Classification (GTDB taxonomy): domain Bacteria; phylum Pseudomonadota; class Gammaproteobacteria; order Xanthomonadales; family Rhodanobacteraceae; genus Dokdonella_A. The sequence goes on along the minus strand of NZ_JBDSWZ010000060.1, from coordinate 5,490 downwards.
GCGAAAGCCCGCAAGGTTTTAGCACAAGCGGCAGGCGCAGGGCGAAGCGGCAGCGCCGCAACGAAGGAAATCGCGCCCGCCAGATGCAAGACGCGTCGTGGCGGGTCTTGGTGCGGCTGAAGCGCTTCGATCTTGGCGCGCTACGCTTTTTGCATATGGTCGTCGCACACCGCGCGAAACCGGACAGCGACCTGTGGTCGACAACGGCATGATCGCCTTACCGGAAGAACGCCGCCACGTCGGCGAAATCGCGCGTGCGCGGCAGCGGCGGAAGGCTCGCCAGAAACAGTTTTCCGTAACCACGCGACGTCAGCCTCGGGTCGCACAGCATCAGTACGCCGCGATCGTGCACGTCGCGGATCAGTCGTCCGGCGCCCTGCTTGAGCGCAATCACTGCGGCAGGGATCTGCCAGTCGGTGAATGGATTGCCGCCGGTGTCGCGCAATGCATCGAGTCGGGCGACCAGCACCGGATCATCAGGTGCCGCGAACGGCAACTTGTCGATGACCACCACGCTGAGAGCCTCGCCTGCAACGTCCACACCTTCCCAGAAACTCGCGGCACCCAGCAGCACACCGTTGCCCGATGCGCGAAACGCTTCGAGCAGACGGTTGCGCGGCGCAGTGCCCTGCACGAACAAGGGAAACGGCACGCGCGACGGCAACAACTCGGCCGCGCGGCGCAACGCGCGATGCGAGGTGAACAACAGGAACGCGCGTCCCCGCGACGCTTCCAGCACGGGCACCGCCGCGTCGACGACGCGATCCACGTAATCGATTGCCGATGGATCGGGCAGTCCGGTCGGCAGATACGCGAGTGCCTGCGTTTTGAAATCGAACGGACTGTCGAGACACAGTTCGACCGGATCGTCGAGGCCGAGCTGGCGCGAGAAATGGGTGAAGTGTCCGCCAACCGACAGCGTGGCCGACGTGAAGATCCATGCCGCGCGGCTTTGCGCGCGCAACTCGCGCAGCGGCGGCGCGAGATCCAGCGGTGTCGCGTGGAATGCAAACCCGTGCGGCGACAGTTCGTACCAGTGCACCGAGTCGCGCGCGCTGCCGTCGGTGAGATGCGACAGTCGGGAGGCCTGTTCGGTCGCGCGTTCGCTCACGCTCGCAAGTCCGCGGCTGCGGTCTGCCTGCTGTTCGAGCACGCGGGCAAGTGCATCGAGCGCTTCGCGCAGCTGCGTCAGTTCGGTTAGCACGTCGCGATCGCTTTCGATCTGGATGAACGCGCCTTTCGCCGGGAAACGATCAAGCGCGAGACGCAACCGCTTGACGCTTGCGTTCACCGGATCGATCACCGGCTGCAACGCAGCGAGTGCGCCACTGACGCTCGCGCATTCAGCGAGCGCGTCGCCCGCAAGTTCGTTCAACTGCCGCGCCGACAACGTGACCGAAAAGAACTGACCGGCGAGTTCTGGAATCTGGTGCGCCTCGTCGAGGATGAATGCGTGTGCGCCGGGCAGGATCTCGCCGAATCCTTCCTGCTTGATCGCAAGGTCGGCAAACAACAGATGATGATTCACGACGACGATGTCGGCTTCCTGCGCGGCGCGGCGCGCCTTCACCACGAAGCAATCGGTGAACTTCGGGCAATCAGAGCCGAGGCAGTTCTCGGTGGTCGACGTGACGCGCGGCCACAATGAGGAATCTTCCGCGATCTCGGCAAGCTCGCCTCGGTCCCCCGAAGCGGTGCGCTGCGCCCATGTACGGATCGCGTGCAGTTGCGACGCCTGGTCGCGACTGGTGAAGCGGCCTTCCTGAACCGCCTGATCGAGCCGATGAAGGCACAGGTAATTGGCGCGCCCTTTAAGCAATGCGGCCGACACGCGTGCGCCGAGCACGCCACGGACGCGGGGCAGATCGCGATGGAACAACTGGTCCTGCAGCGTTTTCGTGCCGGTCGATACGATCACCCGCTTGCCGGACATCAGCGCAGGCACGAGGTACGCGAAAGTCTTGCCGGTGCCGGTGCCGGCTTCGGCCACCAGAATCTGGCGATCCGCGATCGCTTCTTCGACAGCCTCTGCCATCACTTGCTGCGACGCGCGCGGCGCGAACCCCGGCACGTCACGCGCGAAGGGGCCGTCGGCTCCGAGAAGTTGGGCAGAAGAGTCGATGATGGGAACCTTGAACCGGAGAAGATGCGGCAGCGGAGCGCGGAGGCGCTCGCGTGCTCACATGCGCAGGCGCGGCGCGATGCGGCATTCCTTCAACCGCTGCCTGGCCGCGGTGACCGTCGGTGCATCGTTCATTGCAGTGCGCGCCTCGATCACCGTCTGCCAATTGCGCGCGCACAACGCACCCACTTTGGGGCCAAGACCAAAACTTCGCATTGCCAACGCGTCGGCTTTCGCCCATTCGCCGGTGCCGATGTCGAGTTCCGCCCGATACTGCAGGATATCGGGAGCCTCCGGCGCCAGTTTGAGGGCGCTGTCCGTCGCGGCGATCGCAGCGGGAAAATCGCCGTGTGCTTCCGCGTCGTGCGCCTTCTTGAGAAAACCATCGATCGCCGCATCACGCAGCGGCTGCACGGTGACGGCGGAATCAACGCCGTCGCCCGCCGCACGGATCGCGTGGAGCGACGCAACCGCGTTGGCAGCAGGGCCGGCCGGCTTGACGGCCGGTGTCGGCGGACCCGACTGGGTGCAACCGAACAATGTCGCGGCGGCGACAACAAGGGGAATGGCGAAACGTGGATTCATGGGGTCTGTGGGCGGTCTGAACGGTTGTCGACGATGCAACGATGAGGATGAACAGCGAGCGATCTTGCGCGCCTAGTTTCGCATGTCGACGTCAATTGCTGCTGCCCTTGAAGAACTCGCGCAACTGATCGAGCGGGCAGTTCTCCTCCTCGCTCGGCGGATACCCCACTGCAAACGGCAGTTCACGTGCGCGCGCGCACGCCGAGTCGGTGCGCTTGCCGGAGGCAGGCGCGATCCACGCGCGCTCGATTCCGTCCTGCGGCACGACCAGCGGCGTCGTGGGAAGCCGCTTCATCAGTTCGATCCAGATGCGCAGCCCGCCGGTGGCGCCAAACAGTCCCGTGGGTTTATTGTCATCGCGCCCGACCCACGCGACGGCGAGCGAGTCGCCGGTGAATCCGGCGAACCACGAATCGCGCTGCGTATCGCTGGTACCGGTCTTGCCGGCGGCGTGCAGCCAGCCGAGCCCCGAATCGGTGATCGCGTGTGCGGTGCCGCTGATCGCAACCTGCTGCATCGCATAGGTGACCAGACGCGTCGCGTTCGCGTAATCGCTTGCGCCGGGCTTCACCGTGTACCGCGTCAATGCCCGCCCCTGCGCATCCAGCACGCCGCGCAACGCGCGCAGCGGCAACGCGTGCCCATCGGATGCGAGGTATTGATACAGACGTGCGACGTCGAAGGGGCTCAAATCCACTGCGCCGAGCAACATCGATGGATTCGGATTGATGTCGCGGCCAAGACCGAACGATGCCAGAAATCCGTGCACGCGATCAATGCCGATGCGCTGGCCCAGATGGATCGTCGCGAGGTTCCAGCTTTCGGCCAGCGCGTCGATCAGCAGCACCTGGCCATGCGTCTGGTGGTCATCGTTTTCCGGACGCCAGCGCGTGCCATTCGGCTGCAGCATGTCGATCGCGCTGTCGTCGAGCAGCGTTGCGAGCGAATAGCGCTGCGGCTGCGCGAGCGCAACGAGGTTGACGAACGGTTTCACCAGCGATCCGATCGGCCGCAGGGCATCGAGCGCGCGATTGAATCCGGGCTCATCGACGTCGCGACTGCCGATCATCGCCTGCACTTCGCCATCGTGCGCGCCGGTGACCACGAGTGCGGCCTGCACCGCTTCGCCGCGCTTGCCGAGCGCGGTCAGGGCCTTGTCGATCGCACCCTCGCCCAGTGACTGCACCGACGGCGCCAACGTGGTGTGGATTGCGAGTCCGGCACTGTTGAGTTCGGTGTCGGGGTAATCCTGTTTCAACTGGCGGCGCACCAGTTCGAGAAATGCCGGATAGCGGTCGCGCGGCAGCGTGGCGTTCGCGGCGGTTCCGATCGGCTGTTTGCTGGCCGCGGCGGAGGTCGCATCGTCGATCAGTCCGGTATCGCGGAACGCGCCGAGCACGATGTTGCGCCGGGTCAGCGCGCGATCTGGATTGCGGCGCGGATCGTACAGGCTCGGACCCTGCACCATGCCGACCAGCAGCGCGATGTCGGCGGGCCCGAGTCCACGCAGGTCGCGTCCGAAATAAAACTCGCTGGCCGCCGCGAATCCGTGCACCGCTTGTGCGCCCTGCTGTCCGAGGAACACTTCGTTGACGTACGCCTCGAGGATGCGCTTCTTGTCGTAGCGCGCTTCGATCAGCAGCGACAGCAGCGCTTCGTTGAGCTTGCGCGCGAACGTCTGGCCGCGATCGAGGAACAGATTCTTGACCAGCTGCTGGGTCAGCGTCGAACCACCCTGCACCACGTGGCCTGCAACGAGGTTCGCCCATGCCGCACGCAGGATCGCCACGGTGTCGATGCCGTGGTGGCTCTTGAAATCCCGGTCCTCGACGGCCTGCAGACCGCTCAGCAACAGCGGCGGAATCTCTCCGAGCGTGACGTAGCGCCGGTCTTCCTGCAGCTCGCCGTAAAGTGTCGCGATGCGCGCTGGATCCAGCCGCACGCTCGCCATCGCCGCGCCGGAATCGGCGTCGACCAGTTGCGACACGCGTCCGTCGGCGATCGTCACGCCGATCCGTTTCTCACGCTCGCGACCGTCGAGGTAGATGAAAGCGCGACGCGAAATCGTGAAGCGCGCGCCCTCGCGATGCCACGTTCCGGGCAAGGTCGCCTGCGGATCGTCGACGTAACGCGCGGCGGCGAGCTCCAGTTCGAGCACGTCGGGTTTCATCGGCAACCCCGGCGCCAATTGCAGCGGACGCGCATACACGCGGCTCGGGATCTGCCACGACAGATCGTCGAAACGGCTGCGCACCTCGCGATCGAGATAGAACGCGTACGGCAGCAGGAACCCGATCGCGAGACCGGTCGCGATCAGGAGCGGAATGCGAAAGATGCGCCAGAGCACGGCGAGCACGCTCAACGAACTGGAGAAAAAAGACAAGCGGACATTCCGGTGGTAGGCGCGCGATCGGTCGCTGCGCGGGACTCGGGCCGGAGTGTAGCCGCGGCAGATCGGGGCTGGCGAGACGCAACTACACGCCACATGGTGCGGATCGGCGATAATCGCCGCCGTTCGCGAATTCGCCGGAGACTGGATGCAACCCTTTCCGTTCGCCACAGCGTCATCCGGGGGCAACGGGATCGATGCAGTGGTTGCGCGCGCCGACGCGACGCCGGTGCGCGTCTGCGTGCACGGCACCGCCGATGCCCACGCGCTATCGACCTTGCGTGCGCGCCTGCCGGCGTCGGCCACGGTGAGCCTGCTCGGTCGCTGCGCCGTCGACGCGGCCTGGGACGATGCGGAGCGCCTGCCCGAGGTCGCAGAAGGCGAACATCCTTCG
>NZ_JBDSWZ010000059.1:0-13533 GCF_039926425.1 Dokdonella sp. | reverse complement strand
ATACTGGCGACACGGGTTTCGCCAATGGCTTCGATGAACCGGTATTGCTGTGTGGCTGGTGTCGGTGCAGGCGCTCCCGATTCCGTGCCTAGTCCATGCCGATCCAGTCCACCGCGAGCGCGAACGGCCCCTCGCGGTGGTCACCGATCAACAGGCCAATCTCCGTGACGTTGGTCGGTTCGAACGGCGGGCCGTCGAGTGTCGTCCCGCGGACGCTCGGGCGCAGTTGATCCAGTGGCACGCGCGCCTCCGTCCACCGGCCCGCGGGCGCGGTGAATGGAGCGCTGTACGCCACGGCGATGCCACGCACCGTGGCATCGGTCTTCAGCCGCAGTTGATACGCACGGCCGTCACCGCGGACGCGCAGGACCAGTGCGGTCACGTACGCCAGGTCGAAAGAACGGCGCACCGTGCGGATGGACGAAAACCCTCCGTTGTTCGCGAGCGACAGAATGCCGGTGAAGTGCAGCGTGCCGGCCACGATTGCGGGCGCGCCGCTCGATCGACCGCCCATCACGCCATCGTTGACAGCCACCCATCCGGGCTCCGACGGAACGCCATCGAAGCGCATCAGCATGCGCATGCGGGTGCAGGCTCGCTTGTCATCCGGGATGTGAGGCGCGTTCGCCGGGGGTCGGCGCTGTGGCTGCACCCTCGAGAAACTCCCGCACCGGAACAATCGATTCGGCCGGCGCTTCTTCCTGCGGGACGTGCCCGAGATTCGGAAACGTCACGAGACGACTGTCGGGAAGGTTGCGGGTGTAGTCGGCGGCATTGGCGATCGGAATCATCGCGTCCTTCACGCCCCACACCAGCAGGACAGGCGCGTGAATCGTCTGGAGAAGTGGCTCGGGTTTTTCGAGAACCGACTGGCGCATGCGCTCGAGCACCGCGGCGCGCGAGCCCGGCGCGAGCATGAGGTCGTGGTAGCGCGTGACCGTCTCCTCGGTGAGTGCATCGGGATTGCCATACGCCGGTTTGAGATTCATCCGCAGCAGTGCTTTCGGCAACACGTAGCGCATCAGGCCGACCACCGACGGAATCGCGGGCGGCTTGCCGTAGTCGAACCCCGGGCTTGCAAAGCCATCCGGCGAAATCAGCACGAGGCGTTCCACGCGTTCCGGATGCGCCACCGCAAATCTCCACGCGATGCGCCCGCCGATTGAATTGCCGATCACATCGACCTTCGATATGTTCAGCCGATCCAGCAGCGCCACCAGTACGTCGATTGTTCGCTGATCGGTGTAGACGCCACCGGGATCGGGCGGCGACAGGCCGGATCCAGGGAGATCCAGGCGAACGACGCGGAACTCGTCGTCGAGCATCTGCGCCCACGGTTCCCATGTCTGCAGGCTCGAGCCGAAGCCGTGCAGCAGAAGGACGGCCGGCGCAGTGTGAGGACCGCTGTCACGCACGTGCAGGCGCGTGCCTGCAACGTCGATCATGTCTGTGGGGGACTGCAGATACTTCGCCTGCAGCTGTGCCAGCGACTTGTCGGGGGTCCACAACCACGAGCCCGTGACCAGGGCGGAAATCAGGAATGTTGCAGCAATCATCGATCGTGCCTTCAAGAACACTCGCTCCCACCGATTGGACATGAGCCGCGCCGCGCCGGCTTCGCGGGAATGCGGTTCGTTGCACCGGCAATCACCGCCCGGATACGCGGCTGACGCGTCTCGTATCCGCTGGAACTGTACCGGAGCGACGTCCGCGTCGGGTAGTCGGGCGGACCGCGTGCATTGGTGGGTGAGACGGTTTGCTAAGCTTGAGTCCATTCGGCAAGAGCCGACCTCTTCCAGCGGTGCACGTGACCATGAATCAACTCCTCCTCGTTGTGTTCTGCCTGTTCCCGGCCTTCGCGTCCGCGCGCGCTCTCGACATCGAGCAGGTGAAGATCCGCGCAAGCATCGACGAGGCATCGCTTTCCGAAGGACAGCATGCGCAGCTGGTTGCCTCGTTGAAGGAGATCGCCCGAATCGTTTCCGCGGATTGTCCGGCCTCCGATCGCGCCGACCGTCGCCTGCCATTCACGCTGGTGATGGAACTCGATGCATCCGGCAAGGTGCTGAGCACATGGATCACCGGCGAATCCGAATTCTCCGGTTGCCTGTCGAAGACGATGTCGCGCTCATTGTTGTTCGTGCCGCCGAAAGCGCCGTTCTTCACGTCGTTCGAGTACACCTTCAGCAATGGATGACGGCGTCGGGTGACGCCCGCGTCGCAGGCCGCTACCCTCGTTGCATGGTTCCCTCCCGTTTTCGATTCGGCGATTGCACGCTCGACATTCCCGCGCGCGAACTGCGTCGCGCGGGTGCGCGTGTCGATTTGCCTCCAACGGTATTCGACTGCATCGCCTATCTCGTCGCGCATCGCGATCGCGCCGTCGGACGCGACGAACTCATCGCCGCGGTGTGGGGAAAGACCGAGGTCAGCGACACGATGCTCGGCAAGGCGATCCTCGCAGCGCGACGTGCGGTCGGCGACACCGCCGAAGCACAGGTGCTGCTCCGCACGGTGCCCCGGTTCGGCTATCACTGGGTAGGAGACACGCGGATCCAGGAGATCGAGCGTTCGGAGCCTGCGCAAGACACCACGGACGAAGCCGGTGCACACAGGTCGTCCGCAGCCGACGTTGCCGAACCTCCACCGATCGCCGCGCCGTCCGCCCCGCAAATGCCGACGTCGCGATGGCGAACGCTTTCGCAGCTCGCCATCGGGTTGCTCATCGTGGCAGGCGTCGGTGCCGTCGTGGTGTCGCTGCGCTCAACGCCTCCGCGACCGCCCGCGTCGTCCACGACGACGCACGATGGTCCGGAGCAGGCCACTGCGCTCGCCGTGCTTCCTGTCGACGTCCTCACCGACGGCTCCGACGACTGGTTGCGACTCGGGTTGATGGACCTGATCGCGACGCGGCTGCGCGATGCCGGCATTGCGGTGGTCCGCAGCGACAGCGTCGTGCGCGTGGTCGATGCCCGCATGACGACCACGCAGGCAATGGCCGCGTTGCATGCTGCAATCGACACGCGTGGCGTCATCCTGCCGGCCGTCCGCAAGAGTGGAAACGAATGGATCGTGCGTGCGGAACTGATCGATGGCTCGGCATCGCCGCGGTCGGTGCAGGCGCACGCGAGCGATGCCATCAGCGCGACGGACCAGGTGGTCGGCCAGCTGCTCGGACTTCTCGGAAAGACGTCGGCGGCCGCGACGATGCATGCAGATCCCGGTCTCGCCGAACTTCTTCAGCGAACGGACGCGGCGCGTCTTGCCGAAAATCTCGATCTCGCGCGCGCGTTGATTGCGCAGGCCGCTCCGGCACTGCAGGCCATGCCGGAAGTGCGCGAGCGGGGTGTGCGCATCGCACTGCGTTCGGGCGAGTTCGACAAGGCACGCGTGGAGCTTGAAGTGTTGCTGCGCGAAGTGCCGGCCGAAGCCGATGCCGTGATGCATGCGCGCTTTCTCGAAGACCTGTGTTCGGCAGACATGCGCCTCGGCCGACTCGAGGATGCGTTGCGCGCCTGCGACACATCGATCGCGCTGCTCGAACCGCGCAACGAGCCGCTCCCGCTCGGCCGCGCGTACAACGACCGCGCTCTCCTCCATGAACGCATGAACCGGCATGACGCGGCGATGGCGGATTTCGCGCGATCGCGCATCGCGATCACCTTGGCAGGCGATCCGCTGTTGCTGGCCCAGCTCGACGGCAACGTGAGCATCATCGAGATGGGTCATGGCCGTCCATCGGAAGCATTGCCGACGCTTGAACGTGCCGGACACACCTTCCGCCGCTTCGGGATGGTCAACGAATTCGTGACGGCGCTGGTCAACCAGGTCGAAGCGCACCTGATGCTTCTGCAACCGCTCGACGCCCTCAAGGCCAGCGACGCCGGCTGGGCCGAACGCAGCCGGGTCACCGACCCGCAAGTGCGGCATGCGTTCGAGGCGGGCCGCGCGCAGGCACTCGCGGCGAACGGCCGCCTGGAAGAAGCGCGGGTGGTGCTGGATCAATTGATCCACGCGGCCGATCCGCCTCCCGACACGGCGCAACTGGCGATTGCGCGCAGCAATGAAGCGGAGCTCGATCTCGTGACCGGCGCGCCCGAGAGCGCTCGCGTGCTGGCCCGGCAGGCGCTTGAAGCCCTTGCGACACCGCAGACCATGCGCGAACGGGCGCGCGCATGGCTGCTGTTGACGCGTGCGATTCGACAGCTCGGCCAGACGAGCGACGCGGCAGATGAAACCGCTGCATTCGCCACGTGGGCGCAGTCGGTCGATGTGCCGTTGGCAACGCTGGACGCCTCTCTTGCGAACGCCGAGCAGTGTGCGGTCGAGGAACGGCATGCCGATGCCGTGGCCGCGTACGAACGCGCCATGCAGGCAGCGGACCAGCGTGGCCTGCCGGATCGCAGCAGCGAGACGGCGGTCTCCTATGCGACCTGGCTGCTCGCGCGCGGCGACGTGTCGCAGGCCGCTGACGTCGTCGGCAAGGTGGCGCGCTATGCCGATCGCGATTTCTCGTCGGCGTTGGTCGAGGCGCGCCTGTACCGGGCGCTCGTTCGACAGGACGCGTTTGCCGGCGCGATGACACGTGTGCGGCGACTGGCCGGCGAGCGCCGGATACCCGACGAGCTGGCGAGTGCAGGCGCCGCGCCGCTCGCACTCGGAACGACCGACTGAGACCCTTCGGACGCCGTGCGAACCGCGGCGGAACAGAAACGGAATGGTGCCGGCATGGTGCGTGGGGCGTCGCGCTGCCACGCTGAGGTCCACCGTTGCAGGCGCCGCAAGCCCGCGGCTTCACCGACCCACCGGAGATTCCGATGACCCCAGTTCTGCGTTCTTCGCGTGCCGCGCTCCCGCGTCTGCGTCCCCTCGCCGCGTGCCTCGCCTCCGCGCTGTTCCTGCAGGCCGGTGTGCTTGGCGCAGCGGCGCCATCGCCGTCCGCGCCTCGTGGCGGGCTCGCCGTGCTCAACTGCGATGACAGCGGCGCGGGCAGCCTGCGCGACGTGGTGGCCGGCGCGGTCAGCGGCGATGTCGTCGACCTGACGGCGCTGAGCTGCGCGTCGATCACCTTGACCAGCGGGGCCATCGTCATCGGTTCCGGCATCGCCGACCTCACGCTCCACGGACCCGGCTCCGCGGCGCTCGGGATCAGCGGCAACAATGCGAGCCGCGTGCTCGAGCACGATGGCACCGGCACGCTGACGGTGTCCGGACTTGCACTCGTCCAGGGATCCGCAGCCGGCAACGGCGGTTGCATCCTCGCAAGTGGCAACCTCTCGCTGGCTGGCGTCACGGTTGCGCAATGCACCGCGGGAACCGACGACGTCGCCGGAATATCCGGTGGCGGCGCGTTCGTCGCCGGCAATGCGACGCTCGCGGATACGCAGTTCACGACCAACGCCGTCAATGGCAACTTGCGTGTGCGCGGTGGTGCGCTGGCGGTCGGCGGCACCCTGACCACCACGTCCAGCCTGTTTGCCGGCAACAGCGCGCACAGCCACAGTGTCACCGGCGGCAACGCGTTCGCGAACATCGTCGAGGGCGGCGCCCTCTTCGCGCTGGGCAGCACCCATCTGACCGACAGCATCGTCACCGGCAATACGGCGACGTCCGACACCTTCGAAGTGTTTGGCGGCGGAATCGCGGTTGGCTCACATCCCGACAACGCCGAGGCGCCACTCGACATCCTGCGCGGCACGGTGAGCGGCAACACGGTCGTTTCCACCTGTGACGTGTGCGCGCCGCAGGGCGGCGGCATCGCGGCGGTCGGCACAACCCGGTTGCGCGACACGCAGGTGAGCGACAACTCGGTCGGATCGACCAACCACTACGGCGGAGCGGGCGGCCTGCGCGTGTTCAATGCGGGCAGCGTCGAGATCATCCGTTCCACCATCAGCGGCAACCATGCGGACTCGGCCGGCGGTGGAATGATCGGCCCGGCTTACGGCCTGGTCTCGATCGACGGCAGCAGCATCACCGCAAACGTCGCCGGCAACCAGGGCGGCACCAACGAAGGCGGCGGTGGCGTGCAGTGCGTCGCCTGTACGTTTCAGGTGCAGAGCAGCGCGATCACCGGCAACACCGCAGAAGCAAACGGCGGCGGCATCGGTGTCCTCTACGGCGAGTCGGGTCCGGCGCCGATGGCGATCATCGACAGCACGATTTCCGGCAACAGCGCGAGCGAAGGCGGGGGCGTGATGCTCGACGGCGGCAACGCGCAGTTGAGCAACAGCACGATCGCGTTCAATACATCGACGCAGCGTGGCGCAGGATTCAGCGCGTCGGAGTACGCGTACCAGATCGACTTGCAGAGCACGATCGTGTCCAACAACACAAACGGCGCCGCGCCGGCGAACGTCTGGGCATTCCCCGAGACGGTCACCGGCGCAAACAACCTGATTCCCGGCTCGTCGGGCCCGGCACAGCTGCCCGCCGACACGATCACCGCCGATCCGTTGCTGCAACCGCTTGCGCTCAACGGCGCGACCACGTTGACGCACGCGCTCGGCGCCGGAAGTCCTGCAATCGACACCGGCAACAACATGATCGGCCTGCTTTTCGATCAGCGGGGAGACCCGTTCTTGCGGGAACTGGGAGCCGCGGCGGACATTGGCGCGTTCGAGACCGACCCTGCGGCGTCCTCCGATGTGATCTTCCAGGATGGATTCGACGACGGCGCATGAACCCATCGCGCGAGCAATGTCAGCCGCGACGCGTGCCTCGCGGGACAAGCAACGCGGCTGAGTGCACTCCTGTGTTGCATCACGCGGATGAGTACGGAATCGCCGGACTCATCCGCCCGCGCCGCTGTAGCTTTTGAGGAACGACCAGATGCGTTCGTACTGGCTGCCGATCACATGCCCACCGTTGGTGACGAGGATCAGCTGGTACCGGCTGCATTCATCGCCCCACCCGGTGAGGTCGTAGCGGTTTGCCTCGTGCCCATTCGCGGTGTAGGTCTCGCGCAGCACGCCGCTGTCCTGGCCGGTGGAATCGTCGCCACCGAAGCAACCGTGTTGCGCTGCCCACAGCTTCATCGGAAAGAAAACGCGCCAGTCGATGTTCCAGTCGACCGGATGGTGGAACACCGCCGTCGGCGGCGGCGATACCGACGTATCGTTGGTGCCGTGAAGGTGCAGGATCGGCGTCGCCGCGTCATGGTGGAGCGGGCTTGATCCGTCGACGTCGCAGTCCGTGTCGGCGGTATTGCAATAGAGCAGACCTGCGTTCACCGCCACTGCAGCGAAGCGCATTTTCGTCGACGGCCGCTGCAGCAGGAAGTACGGCATGTAGGCGCCGCGCGATTCGCCGCCGAGGTAGATGCGATCGGCATCGACCGGTTCGCCGGCAAGTCCGTCGGCCACGAGCGTGTCGATGATCCGGCTGATGAACTGTGAATCCTGCGACTGGCCTGGAAGATCGGCGGCCGCGTGGGTCCACGTGTGGTTTGCACCGCTCGGCGTCACCAGGATCGCGCCATCCGCGTCCGTGTGCGGGTAGAAGCCGCTGCCGTAGCCATTGCCGGAACCGCCGTCGCCGTGCAGCCAGAACAGCACCGGGCGTCCGCAGTCGGGAGCGGGCATCGCCGGTATGCGATAGAAATACGTGTGCGTCGCTCCGTCACTGGTCTGCAGGGTGGCAGAGCCCGAAACAAGTGCTGCGGATTCGAATCCGTTCCGAAACATCGCGTCGCACGCCGCCTGCGCGCGCTCTGCCGCGCAGACCGTTGCAAACATCGCAAAGAACATGCGCATACCGGCGTCGCGAGTTCTTGGAACCCAATGGCGCTGCAGATCAATCATTTCATTCCCCTGGACATCGGTGCGCCAAACGGCACGTCAGGGGATACTTACGGCAAAGAGTGATGAAAACGGCCATGCGACTGTGGGCGAAGAGCAGCGCGCGGCCCGACAGCGCCGCGCGGCCAACGGTTGATTAGTGGGGCCAGAGAATCACGATCTGCCGCCCGGCGTCGCCGTAGTTCAACTGGTATGCGCAGTAGATGTTGTAGCGCGCATCGAACCCGCTGCCGAAGAGCGAATCGAAAAACGCGCCATTCCATGGCTGCAACGCAATCGCAGTTCCGTTCATGCCGGTCAGCCGCTCGTTGGTGAACCGAACCAAGGCGCTCGCGGGCTGCTGCTCGCAGGTCTGCACGCCATACACTTCAAGCGCGGCTCCGAATACCCAGTCGAATCTCTGTCCATAACTTTGCGTATTGAGCACGGTGCTCTCCGCCCCTCTCTTCGAGCTGACTGCCCAATTGGTGCAGACATCTCCGCTGCAGTTCGAACCCGTCATCACGCCATTGATCGTCTCGCCTGCACTCACCGCCAGCGGATCGCTGTGGAATGTGGTTCCGTCCTTGCAGCAGTTCCACGACGCCACGCTCCAGGCGTGATCGCCAAAGCCATTCCATGCGAGCACGGGCTGCAGGATGGTCTGCACATCCTCGATATCCTCCAGACCCGGAAAAAGGTAGATGGTCTGGTCGCCCGCCGATGAGGGTGCAGTCGGCACCAGCATGTCCGCTGCAAAGACCTTCGGCACCGCATTGCTCACCACGAACGTCGCACTCACCGTGTAGCCGTTGATCGTTGGCGGCAGCGTGTCAGCTGTGGCGGTTTGACCGGGGATGTCGGAAACCTGCGCACGGTCATACGGTCCGATCGCCGTTCCGGCCTTGGAGAAGTGCGCATGGATGCACGCTGGCGAAGCGCGCCGCTGACCGGCAGGGCCGGCAATGCTCCCGTCCGCAAGCACGCGTTCGTCCGAGCCGACGCGCTGGACGCAATCGGGATGGAAATAGCCATTGGGCGTCACGAGGTAACCATCCGGAACGCCTGCCGGGCGCGCCGACGGCGGCAGCGAATCGACCGATGTCGACGCGTCAGCAACGGGTATGCCTGCATCAGGATTCATCGCTCCACACACCGATGCACACATCAGAAGCGCGACGGTCGCGAAGACGACCGGAAAATGTCTCGCGGAGGCAACCACGCCGGTTCGTTGCAGCGGTGCGTCATTCATACCGGTTTCTCCCATCATCGTTCACGGTTCCCGAACCAACGATCCGCGTTCAAAGCGCTCCAGACAGCGAGACGATGGATGGCGCCAGTGATCAAGACGCGTCCGCTGCCGCCCATCCATTTCGAATCCAACGTATCGTTCCCTGCGCATACGAACGCTGAACGCGCTGATTTGCGCGCGCATATGATCACGCGCGCTTGTTCCGTTGAGCATGCCGCACCGCCTGTGGCTGAGCTCAACTTTCGCGCGGGGAACAGGATCGACGTCGACGCTCACGCTCTGTCACTGCAGCCGCTCAGCGCGCGTTGCGAGGTGCGCGGTATGCTTTGCGGCCCATCCGTTATCGCCAAGAGCTCGCCATGAATGACTGGTGGTCCGACCCCGTGCACGCCCGTTGGCTCGAATTTGGAACGAGTCTGGGATTGCGCCTGCTCGGCGCCCTTGTGTTGCTGTGGATCGGCATGAAGCTCGCAGGAATGCTGGCCGACTGGCTCGGCCGCGGGCTGCAACGCACGCACATGGAAAAGACCGCGACGTTGTTCCTCGCGCGCGTCGCGCAGGTTGCGCTACAGGTCGTCGTGTTGCTCGCCGTCGTGCAGGTACTCGGCGTGCCGATGACCTCGATGCTGGCAGTGCTCGGCGCGGCCGGTCTCGCCATTGGTCTCGCGCTCAAGGACTCGTTGTCGAACATTGCTTCAGGCGTGATGCTGGTCGCGTTGCGTCCGTTCAAGGTTGGCGACGTCGTGACGATCAACGGGGTCAGTGGCAAGGTGGAGGAGATCAACATCTTCCAGACCCGGCTGCGCGGCACCGACAACCAGACGTTCACGCTGCCGAACTCACTGGTCACGACCGATTCGATCGTCAACATGACACCCGACGAGATGCGGCGGATCGAGCTGATCATCGGCATCGGCTACGGCGACGACATCGATCTTGCGCGCGCGACGGTGATGGAGATCCTGCACGCCGACTCACGCGTACTCGCAGAACCTGTTCCGAACGTGCTGGTCTATGAGCTGGCCGAAAGCAGCGTGAACATCGGGGTGCGCTGCCACGTTGCGAATGCGGACTTCTTTGCGACCAAATGCGAATTGACCGAGCAGATCAAGAAAGCGTTCGACCGCGTCGGCATCTCGATTCCATTTCCGCAACGCGACACGCACGTCTACACGCATGCGACGCAGCCGTCGCGGGCGGTGGAGGAAAGCGCGATCTAATGATTCGAAGCCGGCGTGCCGCGCTCTGAAGCAACGCGCACGATGGGTTCGAGGTGGATTTCCATGTGGGTGCGGGCTTCCGCGCGCGCGGGATCGGCCGCTGTGCGTCCGCCAGCCGACCCGGCGACCACGATGCGCGCGGGCGCTACGCCTGCGTCGGCCAGATGTCGGGCAAGGCCCAGTGCGCGCTGTTCTGCGAGGCGACTGTTGGCCGGTGCATCGCCGTTCGCATCCTGCGACGCGTCCACCGCCACCAGCATCATCCGGTATTCGGCAAGCACCTTGACGATCGGAGCGAGCAGACGGCTGATGCCTGGCGTGATTCGCGCATTGCCGGACTCGAAATCGAGACGCGATG
The DNA here is from genome assembly GCF_039926425.1 of Dokdonella sp. Lineage (GTDB taxonomy): Bacteria > Pseudomonadota > Gammaproteobacteria > Xanthomonadales > Rhodanobacteraceae > Dokdonella_A. Next base: position 2,925 of record NZ_JBDSWZ010000059.1, on the reverse strand, counting down.
TCACATCGAGAATGACGTTGTTGCCCTGCCGGCCGACCACCACACCAACCTGTCCACCGGCGATCTGCTTGAGGCGACCCTGCAGAACGTCGACGTAGTAACCGACATCGCCAGGCGGCAGTGCATCTTCGGGATTCTTCGCAAGTGCGAACTTGATCTTCCGCTTCGCTTCCTCGAATCCGCGCCGTGCAATCACAACGGGCCCCTTGGGCGCGGAAACAACTGCCTTGACGACCGGCTTGGCGGCTGGCGTCGGTGTCGTCTGCGTGATCGGTGCCTGCGGAGCAGGCCTGGATGTCGGCGTCGAGCACGCGGCGAGCGCGAAGGCGGTTGCACCGGCGACTGCAATGAATCGAAGCGTCTCAGGTCGCATGGTTGGTCGTGTCCCGGTCGAAGGTCGATGAAGGTTTGGGAGAACGGGAATCGGATGACGCGTTCTTGCGCAGATAGTCGAGCAGGTCCCCGATCCACAGCGGCTTGCTGAAGAGAAAGCCCTGCCCGAACAGGACGCCATGCTCGATCAGCCAGTCGCGCTGAGCCGTCGTCTCCACGCCCTCGGCCACCGTTGCCAGATTCAACGAGCGCGCCATCTCGATCACGTGCGTGACGACGTGGCTGGTTGCCGCACGTGTTCCGATCGCCTCGACGAACGACTTGTCGATTTTCAGCAAATCCAGTTCAAACGACTGCAGGTAGGAAAGGCTCGAGTAGCCGGTTCCGAAATCGTCTACTGCAACCTGATGACCCATGCTGCGCAGGTTGCGGATCAGCGAGCGCGACAATTCCGTATTGAGCAACGCACGCTCGGTGATTTCCAGCTTGATGCTGCCCGCCGGCAACTGTGCACGCGACAGCGTGGCCGCGAGTTCGCGGCCGATCGCGTCGCTCTTCAGATCGCCGGAACCGAGATTGAGATTGACGCTCATTCCTGGAAACTCGGCGAGGATTTCCTGCATGTCGCGCACGGCGATCTGCATGACCGCGCGGGTGACGTCCTGCACGATACCGGCGTCTTCTGCGAGCGGGATGAAGATGCTCGGGCTGACCCAATCGCCACCTGTGCGTTTCCAACGCGCAAGGGCTTCCATGCCGACGCAGCAGCGTGATGCCAGATCGACCACCGGCTGGTATTGCACCGAGATCTGTCCAGACGCAATGCCCTCGCGCAACTCTGCCGTCATGCCGAGGCGGCTGCGCGAAATGCGCACCATCAGATGGATCCACGCCACCAGCAACAGCAGCCCGAGACTCGTGCCGATCGCAAGCATCTGCGCGTGGCGGGTCAGAAAATTGTCGAGCGGCTCGCGCGCGACGATGTCGATCGGCAGGATCGCATTGCGCGAGTAGCGCGAAATCACCTGGCCATGTTCGTGATCGACAGTGATGCCGATCGGTAACGTGTCGGGTGCGGGCAGCGTCGCATCCCACGGAATCGCCGACAACCGCAGATTCTCCACCCACAGTGCTGCCTGCCTGTTCTTCATGGGGCTGCCGTCGAGCAGCATGCGCGGATCGATCGCCACGTCGTGATCGCCGTCGCGCATGAGGAACAGCTGGACGTCGCCGACCTGGGTCTGCGCACTCGGCCACCACGCAATGACGCCATTGTCGTAGATGCGGTCCGCATGCGCCGGTTTAAGGACGCCCTGGGCGAGAAACCCCACGCCGCACAGACGCTTGTTTGCCTGCCAATAACCGATGGCGCGCACGTACGGTCGGGAAATTGCCGCTTCCTCCAGCGCCTTGAGGTGTTCGGTCGAGCAGCGCGGGAAGGTCAGCTGATCGAACGACTGCAACATGTCGCGCGTGTCGACGATGATCCGCTCGGTGGACTGACCGAGCGATGCCGCAAGTCCGCCCGAATACGCTTCCTCGGATGTCACCGACTGATTCCACAACAGCGCCGCAATCGAAACGAGCAGCACGGCGACCCCGGCGATCGCCACCAGCGTCGAGAACACGAGAATTTTTCCGGTGCGGAACATGCGCAATCGCTTCAGCAGTCAGGTGCGATGAAACAGACGAGTCGTCGGCGCGAGCCGGAGTCGGTCCAGCCGGTTGCATGAAGCGTGCCGGTCGGAACGTGCACAGCCGGATGTGGACTCGGCTGGCGGGCTACCCGCGATACGGCAACTGGCCCGCAAATCGGCCGCCACGACGCCGGTGGGCGAACCGCATGGACCTCGTGCGTCGTTTCCATGTGTCCTTTTCCAGTCCGACAGCGAAGACATCTGCCATTCAAGCATGCAAGCGATCCGCCACGCCATCGAATTGGCCCCGCATACCCATTTCATTCCATGTTCAACCCGTAGGAGTTCATTTCTGAATGGATCGCTGTCAGGTCCGGCGACGCGACCATTGCAGCGAGCGATGGAGCAGACGCGTTCGCTTGCTGTTGCCGCCTGCAGTGCCATTCGGGATCCAGGCGTGCTCCGCGACGATTTGCCTCGACGCCGTTGCGCATTCCGGTCGACATCCCAGCGGAACAATGCTCTCGTCGCAGAGTGATCGATACAGCCATCGCAGCGCGCTCACGCTGCCGCAAAAAAAAACAGGTTCCCGCTTGTTTGCGATTGTTCCCGTTACGCGAGCTGGCGTTCCATCCATTCGACAAGGAGTGTCTGTCGAATGCCCGTGCGCGAGCAGCGGCGGTCTTCTTCAGGCGGCTGTTGTGGCGTGGTGGGTCCACCGGACTTTGGACAGGTCGCCTTCGCCGGCCTTCCACTTCGACATCGCGTCCGGATCAATAGAACGCCGCCCACTCGTTCAGTCGGACTCGACCGAGCGCGATTTTCATCGCCCACCACCTCCATTTCCAGGCTGAATCGTGGCATGTCGCATCTTTTGGTGATTCGATGATGCTGTGGCGGACACCATGTAAGATACAGGCCGTTCAATCCCGGACATGCTGGAAAAACGAATGCC
>NZ_JBDSWZ010000058.1:0-4349 GCF_039926425.1 Dokdonella sp. | reverse complement strand
AGACGACCGGTGGCAGCTCCCGACGCAGGGGAACGCCGGTGCGGGTCACCGGTCGCCGTTGGAGCAATCCGAGGGTGTAGCAGAAGGTGGAAAGCAGGCCGACGAGAACCGTGGCCGCGAGAACGTTTGTCATCTGTGCATCCCCTGATGTTCAGAGCGTCTGAACGCGGGGCGAATGTATAGTGGCTCTGAACGCTTTGTCAACAGGGTCTGAACATGAGCGCAACATACAAGCTTTTCGCCCGCTGGACCCAGATCAAGCAGTTCCGGTCAGCAATGGCCGCTTGCGAAGAATTGGGATTGTCAAGGGCATCCGCGACAAACTGGAAAAATGGCGCGAACGCGCAGGCCAACGTGATCGAGCGAATGGCACTCGATATAGGAGAAAACCCCGAAGCTTGGGTGCTTGCGGCAAACGCTGAAAAGGCGCTCGGAGACGAGAAGCGAACGCTTGAACGGCTCGCGCGAAAACTTGGCTATGCGGCAATGCTCTGTATAGCCGTCTATACGTCCATTCCGAACGCCTTTGCGCAGTCGCATTCATATTTGACAAAACTAGACCATAGTAGACATTGCGCATGTTACTGGTGCGGTGCGAAGTGACGCGGATCGTCGACGGGCTGCTCGGCCGACGCCTTACTGGTCAAGATGACCCACGCGTCCGAGTTTCGATTCCGTGGTGCCGCCATCCCTCAAGTTAACTGGCGTGTATACCGCGCAGGCGGCCATCAGACTCTTTGCCGAAGCGTTCGAGCAGGCCGGTGCACTGGACCGGCTGGAGGGGTTCACGAGCCATCACGGAGCGGAGTGCTATGCACACGCCTGCAATATCGACACGGTGGTGCTGGAAAAGCGCGGGTGGAAATACCGATGCGGATTGGAGCGGGTCGCGATGCCATCCAGCCATTTCGCGGGGGCAACCGGTGGACTGACGCATTGCTGCCGATGTCGGATAGTCCGCCAATGCGCCGGTTGGATCATCCAACGCGACCTGACGCGGCGGACGAACGCGACCGGCGGCGGAGTCACCCGCCAGCGCTGGATCGCCGCGAGCGGAAGAATCCGCTTAGCAGCGCACTCGCCTCGCCGGCCAGCACGCCACCCTCGACGATCAGACGATGGTTGTGCCGAGCGTGCTGAAGAAGGTCGAAGGCGCTTCCCGCGGCACCGGTTTTCGGATCAGTCGTCGCATAGACGACGCGTGCAATGCGTGCGTGGATCATCGCGCCGGCGCACATGGGACATGGCTCCAGCGTCGCGTACAGCACGGCGCCCGGGAGGCGGTAGTTGCCCGCGCGGCGGCCGGCTTGCCGCAAGGCGACGATCTCGGCATGGGCGCTCGCATCGCAGTCGCCGATCATGCGGTTGCACCCTGCCCCCAGTTCCCTGCCGTCGCGCACGATGACGGCGCCAACCGGCACTTCTCCGGCTGCCTCGGCGGCGCGTGCGAGCTCGAGCGCGCGGAGCATCCACGTGACATCGGCAGCGCCGTCCGCACTTGGCGCAGCAGCGGCTGGCGCGGGAATCGAGGGATCAGTCATGGCCGCATTCTTCGCCATTGCTCGCGATGCCGCCAGTCGCCCGGTTTGGAACGCGCGATCTTTCAGTCCAATCCATCATGACGCCATGCATTCGACGCGGTTGAACCGTTACGTCCGGTCGACAACAATCGTGGACATCAGCATCCGACTCGGCAGGTTCGACGGCCGCAGCGCACCCCCTCAACCAGCGGTTTGTCGCGCAAGGCCATCGCCATTCCTCATGATCGATCGAAGGACGTTTTCCCGTCTGCTCCTGGCTTCGCCGCTCGCGGGCGTCGGCTGCTCCCGGTCTCCAACCGCCCAATCCGATGGCCTCGCCAGAGGTGTTTCGTATCTCCCTGGACTCCGTAGCCCTGAGCGACTCATCGCACCGATCAACCGTTCGATCCAGGTGGCCTTCGCGATCAACCCGGGCGTGCAGGTGATCGATCTGGCCGGCCCTTGGGAGACATTCCAGGACACCTACGCGACGTCGGACGCGCAGGATTCCGCCTTCACCCTGTTCACCGTCTGCGAGAACATCGGGCCCGTCCGCGCGTCGGGTGGACTGATGCTGGTTCCGGACTATTCCACCGCAGACGCTCCGCAGCCGGACGTCATCGTTGTGCCCCATTTCGACCAGCCCAACCCGGCGTCGCGCATGACGTCGGACATCCACGCATGGATCCGGCACGCGCACGAACAAGCCGCGCTGACGATGTCGGTCTGCACGGGCGCCTTTCAGCTCGCGAAGACCGGTTTGCTCGACGGCATCCCCATGACGACGAACAAACTTGCGTCCGACAACTTCGCCCGTTCGTTCCCCGAGGTTGATCTCAGGCGTGGCCCGCGTTTTGTCGAGTCGGGGCGTATCGCCACGTCGGGCGGTCTCAGTGCCGGGATCGACCTTGCGCTGCGTGTCGTCTCGCGGTATTTCGATGAAAGTGTCGCGACACAAACGGCGATGAGAATGGAATATGCCGGAACAGGCTGGCGAGATTGAGACGCGCCGCCCCGGAATGGTGACCAGCGTGCGAAGCGCGCGCTCACCCGATCGATGGGCCTGCGCATGCCAGCCCGTTCGTTTCGCCCGTCGCTCGCAGCATAGAAATCATGTCATAAGTGACATGAGATACACGTCATATTCCGTTGAATATGAAGAAAAATTCTCGCAAAATTAGCGTGTTGCGTGCGCCCGGCGCGGCGCATGGATTCGACAGTTCGATCTCCTGTGAAGTGGACGTGTGATCAGGCGACGCGGGAGGGACGGATCGCGGAAGCCTTTAAACGGCAAGCGCGGAAGACTCCGTTACCATCGGCGAGAACACAAGGTCGCATCGAGCGTTGCCTTCGATAGCGCCGTTGTTGGAGTTCTGGCCGCAGTGGGCCAACACAGGGAACGCTGCGCTCCTCACTCCCACTCGATCGTCGCGGGGGGCTTGCCACTGATGTCATAAACCACACGAGATATATTCGGTATCTCGTTTATTATTCGGCTCGAAGCTGTACCAAGAAGTTCGTACGGCAAGTGCGCCCAGTGCGCGGTCATGAAGTCGATCGTCTCGACGGCGCGCAGCGCGATCACCCACTCGTACGCACGCGCGTCGCCAACTACGCCAACGGATTTCACCGGAAGGAACACCGCGAACGCCTGGCTGGTGCGGTCGTAGTAATCGGCCTTTCGCAATTCCTCGATGAAGATCGCGTCGGCACGGGCAAGGATGTTCGCGTACTCGCGCTTGACCTCGCCGAGGATGCGCACCCCGAGGCCCGGTCCCGGGAACGGATGGCGGTAGACCATCGCATGCGGCAGTCCGAGTTCGACACCGATCCGGCGCACTTCGTCTTTGAAGAGCTCGCGCAATGGCTCGACCAGTTTGAGCTTCATGTGCTCGGGCAAGCCGCCGACGTTGTGATGCGACTTGATCACATGCGCCTTGCCGGTCTTGCTGCCGGCCGACTCGATCACGTCCGGATAGATCGTGCCCTGCGCGAGCCACTTCACGCCTTCCAGCCTGCCCGCTTCCTCGTCGAAGATTTCGACGAACAGCCGTCCGATGATCTTGCGCTTTGCTTCCGGGTCGGCGACGCCCGCGAGCGCTTCGAAGTAGCGATCTGCGGCATCGACGCGGATGACCTTGACGCCCATGTTCGCGGCGAACATCGCCATCACCTGGTCGCCTTCCTGCCAGCGCAGCAAACCGGTGTCGACGAACACGCACGTCAGCCGATCGCCGATGGCCTTGTGCAGCAGCGCGGCAACCACCGATGAATCCACTCCGCCCGACAATCCGAGCAGCACGCGATCTTCGCCAACCTGATGGCGCACCCGCGCAACCTGGTCGTCGATGATGTTCGCGGCGGTCCACAGCGTGTCGCAGCCGCAAATACCGGTGACGAACCGCCTCAGCAGCGCACTCCCCTGCTTCGTGTGCGTGACTTCCGGATGGAACTGCACGCCGTACCAGCGACGTTTCTCGTCGGCCATCGCAGCAACCGGAATGCGCTCGGTCCGCGCGGTGACGATGAATCCCGGAGGCGCCTTCGCGACGTGATCACCATGGCTCATCCACACATCGAGCGCCTGTGCGGGCGCATGATCGGACAAGCCGGCAAGCAAGGTGTCGTGCCCGACGACGTCGACACGCGCATGGCCGAACTCGCGTGCATCCGCCGCTTCCGTCACGCCACCCAGTTGTGCCGCCATCGTCTGCAGGCCATAGCAGATTCCGAGCAGCGGCACTCCCGCATCAAAGACCGCCTGCGGTGCTTTCGGCGCGCCCACCAGCGTGGTCGACTCCGGTCCGCCCGACAGAATGATGCCTTTCG
>NZ_JBDSWZ010000057.1:0-12258 GCF_039926425.1 Dokdonella sp. | reverse complement strand
GTTGAGCGACAGCACGAGACCGGGACCCGCAACGCCGCTGACGTTGCCGCCCACGGTATAGGTGGTCGGTGGGACGCTGATGGTCGGGATCAGGCACCACTCGTCGAGCGTACCCACGTCCTGGCCCGCGCCGTCGACGGCTTTGAGCAACCAGGTGCCGGCCAGCGACTGGCCGCTGAACGCCGTGCCCAGGGGAGCATTCGGCTTGACCTCACCGGACAGTGCCGGCGGCGACGCGACGCACTGCGACTGCACGGGCACGACGGACGCATCATCCAGCGTGACGTCGATGTCTGCGCCCGCGCATCCGCCGGCACCGTTGGTGGGACGGTTGATCACGATGACGCTGCTGCCCTTGGTCAGGGTGAAGACGAGATCGCCGACGTAGGTGTGAGTTGCCTTGATCGACAGCTTCATGTTCGTCAACGTGCCGGCATCGGACACCACCAGCGAATCGGTCACGCCGGCGGCGTTGCCGTCCGGGATCGCCACGTGCGGCGCGCGGCAGATCAGGTTTGCCGTGGTGAAACTGAAAGTGGACGAGACCGTGCTGGTGCAGCCGTTGACCGCACGGACGCGCCAGAAATACGGCGTATTGGGCAGCAGCGATGTCGCCACATAGGTGGTCATCGTAATGCCCGAAGCGGTCTGCACGATCGTCGTGAACGTGGCATCGGTCGCGATGTCGACCGTGTACGACGCCGCGCCTGCGACCGTGCCCCAGCTCAGCGTCGGAGTCGTCGACACGCTGGTCGCGCCATTCGCAGGCGTTGCAAGGGCGGGCGCTGCAGGAGCACCGTTGGTGACGAGCAACTGCGTCGTCGCCGAATGTCCGCTGCTTCCGGTGGCGGTGCCGTTGACCGTGATGGTGGATGTTCCTGCGGTGGCGCCTGCACCGACGGCGAGCGTCATCGTCGAGGTAGTGCCGGGCGACACGGGATTCGGCGAGAACGACGCCGTGACATTGGCGGGGAGGCCGGTCGCGGCGAGTGTCACCGCACTTGCGAATCCGAGTGTGCTCACCACATTGACGGAGTAGGTCGCGTTGCCGGGAGCGCACACGTTCTGGCTCGGCTGCGTGATGGTCAACGCGAAGTCGGCGGCGGAGCCGTTGCACGCCGGGCGTGCGCCGCACGCGATGCCGTGTGCGTTGAACGCATCCCAGATCCGACACGCGTTCGGTGTTCCGTTGGCGAGATTGCCGTCGTTGTCGTCAGCCGCGAGGTACACGGTGTACCAGTTGTTCGCGCCGCATCCGTCGACCACCGCCGCGGTGTTGCATTGTCCGCCGGAGACGAGGCGGTACGCGCTCTTGGACGGCGTGAGGCTGCCGTACCAGATGCGGTCCATCGCCTGATAGCCCACCGACGTGCCGAACTGGGCGACCAGCGCCTGCGTCAGATCCCAGTTGGCCGAGCTCGCAATGTAACTTTCGCAATGACCTTCGTAGCCCATCGGCCCGCGATAGGCTGCGCCTGAGCTCGGGCTGGTGTAAGGACATGCAATGCCGCCGACGCCGATGTACGCATCGCAGTCGATGCCGCTGTTGCTGGTGACGTTGGGTGGCGAGGCGATCGTGCGTGTGCCATTGACACCGAAGTCATTCATGTCGCGCACGCCGGTGCAGGTGGTGCAGTGATAACAGGGAACTCCGGGCTGGAAGTTCTTGCCGATGCACGAGTCGCGTGTTTCGAGGAACGCGAACGTGTCGCCGACGGCTTCGCCGCTGCCTTGCTCGGACGCCGCACCGCCGGTGTTCGTATCCATTCCGTGCCCCCATTCGTGCAGGAACACCGCGGCGATCTCGCCGGTATTGGAGCAACCCCCGCCCGACTTGAAGAAATTGAGCGCGCTGCCATCCCAGTACGCGTTGCAGGTCTGGTTGAGGTTCATTTTTGCAGTGACGTCGCTCTGCAGCCAGGTGTTGGTCGGAAGAATTCCGCGCGCTTTCTGGTTGATTTTGGTCAGGTGGTAGAACCCGCTGCGCGACGCATGCGTGTTGCCGGCGCCGCCAATCCCCGGTGTGACGCAGTCGGTACCCGCGCTGGTGCCGAAGTTGATGGTGCCGTTGCTCGAATTGGAAAGCGAAATGGAGCCGCAGGTGTCGGTCATGTGAAAATACTTGCCGCCGAGCGTCACCGTCGCCGTGCCACCGGAGTAGTCGTAGATTCCGAGCGCATCGGTGACCTTGGCCGAGCCGTTCGTCACGCTGGTGAACGGGAAGGGCACGACGACTTCGGTGTCGGAGTTGGTCGTTGGATAGATGCCGCCGCTGACGGTTGCCGAGGTGTAGTCGTTCAGATCGCGCACGTCGATGATGCGGTTGGTCTTCGCGTCGGCCAGCACCTGGTACGTGGTGGCGTCGTCGTTCACACGGAACACGAAGCGCCACGCCAGTCGATGCGAGTAACCGCGGCCGGCGACGCCGAGGTAAGGCGCGTGGGCATCCTCGTCGTTCGGGGTAAACGGCAGCACGAGCAGTTCGCCTGACTCCAGCAACGACGCGATGCGCGTGCCGTCCGCGAATCCCATTTCCTGCAGTGCGAGTTCGCGCGCGTTCGCCGGCGTCGACACCGGTTGCACGTCCAGCGTGACCGCTGCCACCCGGTTGGCGCCGAACTGCACGATGTTGCCGTGCGAAATGCGGAAGAAGAGATTGGCGCCCTCGACGCGCACGCCGTCATGGTATTGCGCGAATTCGATGAACCAGTGCGAGCTGCCGTCTCCGTACGGAACACTCGATTCGGGATCGAGGCGAAAATCGAGGCCGTCGCTGCCGAGCAGATCGCGATTGGTCGCGATGAAATCCTCAAGCCGGGTTTCGACCACCGCAAGGTCGACGGTATCGTTCGGGGGAAGTCCGAGGCTGGCGAGCGTCAACGCATTGCCGTCGCCGGGAACCAGAGGGATACCGCTGCCCTGGATCAGGTTCGGGCGATTGCCGCGCCGATCCCAGCGCATTTCCCAATTGCCCGGATAGCGCTGCAGGAACGCTGCGGTCGACGGATGTTGCGCTGTTGCCATCGCCAGACCGATGGTCGATTCCAGCTCCGGCTGAACGTCCAGAGCCGCCGAGTCGAATGAATGCGACAGTGTCGTGCGGATCTGCTGTGACGGTGCGACCGGCTGCAGCGCATGTGCGATCGGCGCGACGATGAGCCAGCACAGCGCCAGCAACGCCCCGTGCAGGCGAAGTCCGACCGCGCGGCCGCCGTTTGAAATGCGTGTCATCTGATACTCCCCCGAGTGTCTGAAATCGGGACGCTTCGCGCGCGTGCAATCGCGTGCGTGCAGACGCGCTGCAGGCACGTCGACGCACCATCGTCGAAAAACGCATTCAATCCCCGAGGCGCGCGAGGCGCGCCGGGACGAAGGCTATCACGAGACCTGAACGGAAATGGAGGTGTCGACTCTCCATCGGGTCAAGGTCGTGCGAAAGGACGACTCGCTCCGTCAGGAACCGGGATCGCTCTCCGCCTTGCGCATGAGGTGGGCGAGCGTGTCCATGCTGTCCACCATGCGATCAAGTGCTTCGATCACCGCAGCGGCGACGGCGGCGCGGCTTTCGTCGCCCGCTGATTCGAGCGACTCGGCCAGATCGCGTTCTTCGGCGCGAAGATGCGCCAGGTCGGGCACTGCGGCGTGATCGCGCAGACTGGCCGACAGGCCTGCAAAGCCTTCGTCGATGCGGGTTGCGAAAGCGGCCACGCGCTCCCGCTCGGGGAGTTCGCGGGCGTCGAGCAGGACGGCCTCGAGAGACATGCCGGCGCGGATGAAGCGGTTGGCATTCGCGAACACGCCTTCGGCGAGCGTGGTCAATTCGCGTTGGCGGCGCGGTTCGCCGCGCAGTCGTTCCAGCGAAGCCTGGGCATTGGTGCGCGCAGCGCGTGCCGCGGATCGTGCTTCGAGACGCCCGGTGGCGTCGACACGCAGCAGCGCAGCGACGTAGGCGCGATACGCGTCGATCATCGCCGCAAGCGTCGGACGAACGCGAAGGTGTTCCCACGTCGGCCACACCAGATAGGCCGTCAACGCGAGCGCGCTGCCGATCACGGTGGCAATGCCGCGCGCCGGCAACAGCTCGGCCGGCGCGACATCTTCGAAAGAAAACAGCAGAACCAGCAGCGCAGTCAGCAACGAGACACCGATGCCGTAGTGCACCGTTGTCAGCAGCCGGAAACCAAACGCGAACAGTCCCACCAGCGCGACGCGCTCCCAGACTCCGCCGAGCGCGTAGTGGACCAGTGCGGTCGCAAACACGAGGCCGAACAGGGTGCCAAACACGCGCAGCAAGCCGAAGCGGAACGTCCCGGCAAAATCAGGCTTCAGCACGATCGCCGCGGTCATTGGAATCCAGTATCCGTGTGCGATGCCCGCAGTCCGCTCGCCGATCACCGCGATGGCCAGGCAAACGCCGCAGCGCAGCGCGTGGCGGAATGCGACCGATTCGAAGCCGAGATTCGCACGCAGTGTCTGCAGCGCGTTGCCCGGTCGAAGCGCGGCAGGCAGTTGTTCCTCGATGACGGTTGCGCGCAATTCGCCAAGGCTGCCGGCAAAATCCGCATTGCGCACCGCGGCGCGCAACTGTCCGGCCAACCCCTCGGCGCGTGCGCGGATCACCGGCAGAAGACGTGGCGATCCGGCATCGCCTTCGAGCGCAATCAGCGCGTCGAGGACCGCATCGAATCCTTCGATTGCCGCCGCGGCTGCCAGCGGCGTCACCCCGCGCTCGAGGGCGGTTCCAATCGCTTCCAGTGCGCGCGCTGCGTAGTCCAGCAGGCGCTCGATGCTGCGGCGGGTTTCGCCATCGGTCAGCGCATCCTGGAGATCATCGAGAGCCAGCAGTTCGATACGGATCCGCTCGACGATTTCGGCGAGGATGCGGAACGTCTCCATCACCGGGCCTCGCGCACGATGCGCGCCATGCAACAGGTCTTCGACGTCGACCAGCGCTTGCGTCACCGGGGGTGGGCTGCCGCGATCGGCATGCTGGCGCGCACCGGCACCGAGCTGCTGGAAGATCTGTGCCAGCGCTTGGCGTTCCGGTCGGTAACGTTGCAACGGCCACGCGGCGATTGCGAAGAGCGTCTGCAGCAGACCACCGATCAGAAACAACGTTGAGGGTCCGAGTGCATCCAGCGGATCGCGGGGCGTCGCACCGCTGATCACCAGCAGGATCATGCACGCGAGTCCGGCGCGGCCTGCGTTCGGCCCCAGTGCGACCAGAAGGCCGCCTGCAACGCCGATCACAAGCGCAGCCAGCGCCAGCAGGATCGTGCTGGCGCCGAGCACGTAGCCGACATACGCGCTGATTGCTGCCGCGACCGCGGACAGCAGCATGCGTTGCATGCGCAGCCGGTAGGGGCCCGGCTGGTCGATGAACATCGTGTTCAACGCGCCGACGGCGATGCCGAGTCCGATGGGCGTGTGACCGCCCGGAATGGAGAGAGCCAACGGTGCGACGATCGCGATCGTGTTTCGCAGCGCAACACGCACGGGCACGTCACGTGGCTTCAGTTCGAGCAGTGCGCTCAGCATCGGCGGATTGCGTGGCGACGCGGCCTGCGCGCAACGCTCAGCGGTACTTCTCCGGTGCCGGATTCACGTGGCCGCAGGATGTGCACGTGCGCAGGTCGAGCGAGCGGTAGAAGTGTTCGAACACGCGCGGGAAATCGGTCTCGATGTCGTGCAGGTGGAAGTATTCCTCGTACAGACGATGGTTGCAGACCTCGCAGAACCACAGAAGTCCGTCATCCTCGTGCGGCAACCGCCGCCGTTCGATCACCAGGCCGATCGAGTCGGGCATCCGCTGCGGCGAATGCAGTACCCGTGCGGGCAGGTGGAAAATCTCGCCGGCACGAATCGGGATATCGCGAACGCCGCCGTCTTCCTGGACCTTCAGCACCATCTCGCCTTCGAGCTGGTGAAAGTATTCCGGACCTTCGTCATGGTGGTAGTCGGTGCGCGCATTCGGCCCGCCGACGATCATGATGATGAAGTCGCCGTCGACGATGCACTTGTTGCCGACCGGCGGCTTCAGCAGATGCCGGTGTTCGTCGATCCAGCGGGCGAGGTTGATCGGGGGAGGGAGCATCGCGGAACGTCCACGTCAGACAGGGCGAGGGCCGGATTGTAGTGGGGATCGGCCGACCGACCGCGGGGAAATCGTCGACTGCTCGCTAGGAGCCCCGAGCGTTCAGCGAGGCGACGCACTTCAGTTCAATCGCGATCGGCGTCGGCAACGCGGTGATGCCAAGAGTCGTGCGACACGGCGCGCACAGCGGATCGTTGAAATGCTCGGCGTAGACCTGGTTGTAGCGCTCGAAATCGCGGCCCATGTCGGTCAGGAAGACGGTTACGTCGACGAGGTCTTGCCAGCGCGCACCGCTGGCCTCGAGCACCGCACGCACGTTGGCGAAGACCTGGCGACATTGCGCCTCGATGTCGTACTCCGTGACACGCCCCGTTGCGTCATGGATGTTCCCCGGAATGGCGTTTGTTCCGGGCACGCGCGGTCCGACGCCGGAAAGGAACAGCAGGTCGCCAACGCGACGTGCGTGGGGATAGGCGCCGACCGGTGCTGGCGCTGTTGTCGCGTGGATCGCGTCGCTCATTGCGCCACCGCCACTGGCGGACGACCGCTGCCGACCGTGACGTCCTGTCGGAAAAGGGCGTGCCCGCGGACATCCTGTCCAGTGATCCGGTACTTGCCGGGTCGCAAGTACAGTGATCCCTTGGTCAGCGGGTGACGCTGGATGACGCGATCCTGGGTGTTCTCGACATTGCCGGTCGGATCCAGCACGAGCCGGTCGGCGGGAATCGCATCGTCGCCTTCGTTCGCGTAGCGCGCCTCGATGAGGCAGGGAAACGTGTCCTGGCACGCAGCGCCACCGAAGGAATACTCGGTGCGCAGTCCGCCCAGTGTGAGCCAGGTCGGTCGCTCATCGTGGATCACTTGGGCAGGAAAGAAAACGCTGACATCGTATGCCTTCGGCTTCAACGTCCACGGCTTGCCTGCGGCGTCTGCGAAGACGATCGGCGACGTCGGATGCAGCGACTCCATCGCCTTCTGGTAGTAAGGGTGGTTCTCGGTTCCTGCCGGGTGCTCGATCAGCATCGTCTGCTCGACAGTGAGCGGATCGATACCGGTGAGCTTCGCGAAATGCTGGGCCATGCTGCGGCCACCGAGGTACTTTCCGTTCTCCTGGATGTGCGCGTAGCCGGCATTCACCACGAGGCGCGCCTGAGGATCGTTCTTGAACACCCGCTCATACAGGTTTTTGGCCTGGTCGTATTCCCGAACGTCACCATTGCCTTCCTTTTCGCTTTCGTATGCGACGACCTTGAAGCCGAGATGCAGTGCAGTGCGCACCATTTCGGCTGCGATCGGTTCCATCGTGTAGAAGCCGCTTTTTTCGACGGGATACCCGCGCTTGGCGAGCTCCGTGTCGCTGGCATAGATCGTTTCCGCGGCGAAGTAGGTATATCCCTCGGCACGCAACTTCGACAGAAGCTCGACCAGAAGGGTTCGCGTGACCGGAACGTTGTGCGCTTCGTTGAAGAACACCGCCTTGCGCCCCTTCGCAAGTTCCGCGATTTCGTCCAACGCGGGCTTTGCGGTGTAGCCGCCGTCGAGCGGCGAATGTGCATCGTCGGACGCAGCGAGCTGGCGGATCGAGTACGAGTCGTGCGCACCGACGTAGTCGCCGACGAAGCTCTGGTACCAGCTGAGGTACTGGCCGAACACGATGCGGAATGCTCCGTCCTTGTCGGTTCGGTAGGTATCGCGCATTGCCTTGTACTGCGCGAGCAATCCGGTGCGTTTCAGTGCATCGGCGTAGACGCGCTCGGAATGCTCGAAGGCAACTTTTTGTCGCTGTTTCCACTCGTAGGGCGACAGCGGTTCATCGGCCGCTGTCGCAATCACGACCGGCATCAGGCAACACAGCAAGGTGGCGAGTGTCGTACGCATGGCGACTCCTCCGTTCAAGGCGATCGTGGGCTCGGGAGCGCCGGTTTGGTATGCCAGGATCGGTCCGGTCCGTCGATGCGTGCGAGTGCCGCCGCGACCGATGGGCCAATCTGCGTGGTGTCGGACACGCCAACGCCAAGGTCGCGCACGCGCCCGTCACGCAGTCCGTAAATCCAGCCATGTACGCTCAGGTCCTGTCCGCGTTGCCACGCTTCCTGCACCACCGTCGTATGGCACACGTTGACCGCCTGCTCGATCACGTTGAGTTCGCACAGCCGCGCATGGCGTTCGTGCGGATCGGTGAACTGGTCCAGGGCCGCGGCGTATTTGTGCCGCACGTCGGCGACGTGCCGGAGCCAGTTGTCGACGAGCCCGAGGCGACGTTCCTCCAGCACCGCCTGGACGCCACCGCAGCCATAGTGGCCGACCACCAGAATGTGCGAGACCTTCAAAACGTCCACCGCGAACTGGATCGTGCTGAGCGCGTTCAAGTCGGTGTGCACCACGACGTTCGCAACGTTGCGATGCACGAACACCTCGCCGGGTGCCATGTCGATGATCTGGTTTGCCGGCACGCGCGAATCCGAGCAGCCGATCCACAGGTATTTGGGCGCCTGCTGCTCCGAGAGTCGCCGAAAGAAATTCGGATCCTGATCACTCAGCGCTTGCGCCCATGCGCGGTTGCGTTCCAGCAGGTCGTCGAGATTGGCCATGGATACTCAGCTCAGGCGGATACAGACATTTTTTGGTTCGGTGAAAAAGCGCAATGCGTCGACGCCGCCTTCGCGGCCGACGCCGGAATGCTTCACGCCACCGAACGGCGTTCGCAAGTCGCGCTCCAGCCAGCAGTTGATCCAGACGATCCCCGTTTCAAGACGCGACGCGACACGGTGTGCACGATCGAGATTCGTCGTCCACAGCGACGCGGCAAGGCCATACTCCGTTGCATTCGCGATGGCGATCGCTTCGTCCTCGTCCTCGAACGGAATCAGGCTGACGACCGGCCCGAAGATCTCCTGCTGATTCGTCGGCGCCTCATTCGGCAGTCCTTCGAGGACGGTCGGCGCGAGGAACCAGCCGTCGGCGCATCGCCCGTCGAGGCGCACCGGCTCGCCGCCGCACAGGACGCGTGCGCCGTCGGCACGTGCCCGCTCGATGCAGCCAACGACCTTGTCGAAATGCGCCCTTGAAACGAGTGCGCCGAGATCGCTGTGCGGGTTTTGCGGATCGCCGACGCGCAATGCGCGCACGCGATCGAGGTAGCACTCGCGGAAATCGTCGTAGACCGACCGCTGAACCAGCAGCCGCGAGCCGCACAGGCAGATTTCACCCTGGTTGGCGAATCCGGAGCGCACGATCGTGTCGAGATTGCCGTCGCTGCAATCGAAATCGCCAAACACGATCGCCGGATTCTTGCCGCCCATCTCGAGCGACAGTTTCTTGAAGGCCGGCGCGGCAGCGGTCGCGATCGCGGCGCCGGTTTGCGTGCTGCCGGTAAACGAGATTGCCTTCACCTGCGGGTGCTCGACCAGTCGCTGGCCAACGACCGGACCCCGGCCGTGCACGATATTCAACACGCCAGGTGGAAATCCCGCTTCGATGGACAGCTCGCCGAGGCGCGCCGCGGTGCACGGCGTGATCTCCGACGGTTTCGCGACCACGGTGTTGCCCGCCGCCAGGGCTGGCGCGATCTTCCACGTGAAGAGATAGAGCGGGAGGTTCCACGGCGAGATGCAGCCGACCACGCCGATTGGCTGACGCAATGTGTAATTCAATGTTCGTGGATCGCTGGAGTGCGATTCGCTTGCCCATTGGGTGATCGCAGCTGAGAAAAAGCGCAGGTTCGCGATCGCGCGCGGAATGTCGAGCATGCGCGCGAGTGCCACGGGCTTGCCGGAGTCGCGTGACTCGAGTTCGGCAATCTCCTGCAGATCGCGTTCGACGAGGTCGGCGAGCCGATTCAGCAGTCGAGCGCGCGCATCGACGGTGGTTTCGGCCCACGCGGGGTGCGCGCGCCGTGCCGCGAGCACCGCCGCATCGACGTCGTCGGACGACGAGTCGGGACAGCGTGCAAAAGCACTGCCGGTCGCCGGTTCGTGGACGTCGAGATAGGCAGAGGAACGCCCGGGCAACAGGCGACCATCCACGAGATTGGCGAGCGTGAGAACGTCATTCATTGTCGCCAGCTTAGCGGCTCGCACGACGAAAAGGCGAGGGTGTGCGCCGCAGCGGAATTGCGACGGTGGTTCGCAACGCACTGGACTGGAATGGGCGCGCCGACCGTTGCGGTGCGTCGCATGACGAGGGCTCAGTCCGGGAACGGTGCGCCATCCGCCATCGGCAGCAAGGACGGCTCGAGCGCGACGCGTTGGTCGAATACGAAGCAGCGACCGGCATAGCCGTAGTCGCCAACCTGCTCGAAGTAGCCGAGGATCCCGCCATCCAGTTGCCACACCGGACCCAGGTCGTTTGCCTGCATCCACAGCGCCGCTTTCTCGCAGCGCACTCCGCCCGTGCAGAAGCTGACGATGGTGGCGTCTTCGAGGTCGTCGCGTCGTGCTTCGACCGCGTCGGGCAGGTCGGTGAAGCGCTCGATCGGCAGGGTCAGCGCGCCTGTGAACGTGCCGTGGCGCACTTCATCGCGGTTGCGCGTATCGAGCAGCACAAGTCGCTTGCCATCGTCGTCATGGGCTTGTTCGATCCAACGCGCGAGGGTTGCAGGTGCAAGTGCCGGGGCGCGACCCTGAAGAGGTGAGCAACGGTCACGCCGGAACGAAATGATCTCCCGCTTGCGCTTCACCTTCAGGCGAACGAAAGGCGCTGCATCGCTGACGCTCGTTTTGAAAGCGATGTCGGAAAACCTCGGATCGCCGCGCAGGCCGCTGATGAACCGAGCGACAGGATCGGCAGCGCCGGCGAGGAAGAGATTGATGCCTTCCTCCGCCACGAGGATGGTTCCAAGCAGTGCGAGGGTCTCGGCGCGTTCGCGCAATTGCGCGACCAGTGCATCCGGATCGTCGATGGGCGTGAATCGATAGGCAGCGATGTTGAGCGTCATCGTTCCCGCAGATTCCACGCCTGCAACAGCCAGCGCGCTTTCCACTGCGGAGCTCAAAGCGATTGCATGCGCCCGCCGTCGACGGGCACGTTGACGCCGTTGACGTAGGCTGCGGCCGGTGTCGCGAGGAACGCAATCACGCCCGCGATTTCAGAGGGTTTTGCGAAACGTCCGGCGGGCACCGTCGCAAGCATCCCCTGCTCGATTTCGGCGCTCGATTTTCCGGTCGCTCTCGTGCGGTCGGCGACGATCTGTTCAAGTCGCTGTGTCTGCGTGTAACCGGGCAGAACGTTGTTGACGGTGATTCCGTGCGAGCCCAGTTCACCGGCCAGCGTCTTCGCCCAGCTCGCCACTGCGCCGCGGATCGTGTTAGACACGCCGAGATTGCGGATCGGTTCCTTGACCGACGTCGAGATCACGTTGATGAGGCGCCCGTAACCGGCGGCTTTCATCCCGGGGAGCACCGCCTGCAGCGATACCTGCGCGGCGATGAGATGCTGGTTGAACGCAGCAAGGTAGTCGTCTGCCGTGGCTGTGCTCGCGGGGCCTCCCGCAGGGCCGCCGGTATTGTTGACGAGGATCTGGACTGCGTGGGCATTGGCTGCCGCGTCGATCTTCGCGCGCAACGACGCATGATCGCCCATGTCGACCGCGATCGTCGCGTGTCGCTGCTGCGCGTGGATCTTCGGCAGCTGTTCGAGCGTCGCATCGAGTGTGTCCTGCGAACGGGCGAGCAGGGTGACGTCGGCACCGAGCGATGCGAGTTCAATGGCCGCCGCGCGGCCGATCCCCTGCGAGCCGCCGCAAACGAGCGCGTGTTTTCCGGTGAGGTCGAGATTCATCGAGTGTCTCCTGACGAACGTCACGGCGCCGATTGGCCGATGATGGGACGTGATACAGCGGCCGGGCGTCAGTGCCGCGAAGGAAGTTTCTGCACCATCATTGGCAGCAGGTCATCATCGGTATGTCCGTATGGCGGTTCGACCTCATCGAGGTCGAAGCCGAGGATCGCGGCGTCGTCTTCGTCGAGCCCGTCGAAAGCGCGAAATTCCGCATCCAGAAGCGCCATGCGCGCCGTTTCCTCGTCGTCGTAGCGAAGCAGTTCACCGCTGCTGTCGAACACTTCGGCGATGCCCGAGTCGAGAACTTCCAGACGCGCCCACACCATGGTGTCGCCGATCGCGGCGACCCACCACTGTTGCGCCTTGTCGTCGTCCATCTCTTCGTC
>NZ_JBDSWZ010000056.1:0-16931 GCF_039926425.1 Dokdonella sp. | reverse complement strand
AGCGCATCCATGATCGTCTGCTGGAACGCGTGGCCCATGTGCAGCGTGCCGGTGACGTTGGGCGGCGGCAGCAAAATGCAGTAGGGCTCACCCGCGGCGGCCGGTTTGAACAGGCCCAAGCGCTCCCATTCGGCGTACCACTTCGATTCGATCGCTGAGGGTTCGAAACTGTTGTCCATGGGGCGATGACCGGCGTCCACACTTGCGTGCGGCGCACTTCAATGAGGGGAAGCGGCCATTGTAAGCGACCGCGAACGCGCGCCCAACCGGCCTACATGTCGTGTTTGGCGACGTCGAATCCAGCCTGCTTGTAGGTTTTCCAGCGCTCGCGCGAGCCGAGGCGTTCGGCGTCGTCGGCCGGCACCACTTCGAGCACCCGCTCGAACAGGCCGGGTGCGCAGTCGTCGCGCAGGTTGATGACGAGGGCGCGATCCGGCGTCGTCGCATCCGGAGGCACGATCAACACTGCGGTGATCGCGTCGTCGTCGCCGTCGCCGACGATCTGGTGGGGGATGAATGCGTTCTCGTCGAACTCCCACAGTTTTTCGTCGAGTGCTTCGGCGTCGGCGCGCGAACGCGCGAGGATCAGGGTCGGCTGTTCGTTCGCAAACGCGCGCTTGGCAAGTTCGCAGACCAGCAGCAACGGGTCGTCGCGGAAGCGCGGCTTGTCGATCAGGTAGAAATCGGCGCGCGGCATGGCGTCAGCGGGAATCGGGATGACAGGACATCACGCGCGCGCACTCATCGCGATCGCCAGCGACATGCCGATCGACATCGCGACGATGCCGCCGAGCACCACGCCGAGGGAATTCATGATCGCCTGGGCGCGCTTGCCCGGAGCGCGCGTCTTGTAGAGGTAATACGGAAAGAACACCAGCGCGGCGAGCGCGATGCCGATGTTGAGCCACCACGGTCGGCGGATCTGCAGTTGCTGCGCGTCCAGACCGAGCCACACAAAGCAAAGCGTCAGCCAGACGACCTGATAGGCGAGGCCGAGTGGACTCACGCGCGGATCCATCACGGTCGGCTGCACCGCGTCGATCGCCGCCTGCGGCGCAACGGTGAGCACCGCAATGATGCCAAACGCGAGATTGACCCCGAACACCGCCGCAATCACTTGCGACTTGCGGCGCTGCAGCGGGTCGCCGGGCGGTGTCACGCGCATCGGTCGATCAGGTACTGGGCGAGCAGAGGCACCGGGCGACCGGTCGCGAGTCCCTTGCGTCCTTCGTCCCACGCGGTGCCGGCAATGTCCAGATGCGCCCAGCGTCGACCGGTGGTGAAGCGCGACAGGAAGCAGCCCGCGGTGATCGCACCGGCGTACTTGCCGCCGATATTGGCGATGTCGGCGAAGCCCGAATCGAGCTGGCCCTGGTAGTCGTCCCACAGCGGCAGGCGCCACGCGCGATCCTGCGTCATGTTGCCGGCGGCGAGCAGCTGCTCCGCGAGTTCGTCGTCCTTGGTCATCAGGCCCGATGCATGTTTGCCGAGTGCAACCACGCAGGCACCGGTCAGCGTAGCGGCGTCGATGATCACTTCCGGGTCGAACTTCTGCGCGTAGGTGAGCGCATCGCAGAGGATCAAACGACCTTCGGCATCGGTGTTGAGCACCTCGATCGTGAGGCCGGACATGCTGGTGAGGATATCGCTCGGGCGATACGCATTGCCGTCCGGCATGTTCTCGACCGCAGGCACGATGCACACGATGTTGAGCGGCAATTTCATTTCGACCGCGGCCACGAACGTGCCGAGCATTCCGGCGGCGCCGCACATGTCGAACTTCATCTCCTCCATGCCGGCACCGGGCTTGAGCGAAATGCCGCCGGAATCGAACGTGATGCCCTTGCCGACCAGCGCATAGGGACGTGCGGTGTCGTCATTGCCCTGCCAGCGCAGCACGATCATCTTCGGCGGATTGGCCGAGCCCTGCGCGACGCCAAGGAGCGAACCCATGCCGAGCTTTTCCATGTCGTCGCGTTCTAGAATTTCCAGCGTCACGCCCGTGTGCGTGTCGGCGATCGCTTTGGCCTGCGTCGCGATCCATGCCGGATTGCAGATGTTCGGCGGTAGATTGCCGAGTTCGCGCGCGAAGCGGACGCCGTTGGCGATCGCGGCTGCCTCGACCAGCGCGCGCGGCGTGGCGCCGGTACCGGTGAATGAAATGCGTTCCAGCTGCGGTGTCTTCGGTGTGTCCTTCGGCTTGAACGTCGCGGTGTAGCGATACGCCTGCTGGTCGGTGGCGAGTGCGGCGGTGCGCAGCTTCCACGACGCGTCGCGGCCAGCGACGTCGAGTTCGGTCAACGTCGACACGGCTGCGTCGATCGGCAGGCCCTTGAGCGCACGCGCCGCATCGCCGCAGGCGCGATTGAACGCGGCGGCGTCGAACTTGCGCGGTTCGCCGAGTCCGACCACCAGCACGCGTAGCGCGGCAATGCCGGCGAGGCCGAACAGCAGCGTGCTCGAGCCGGCCTTGCCGGTGGCGTCGCCGCTGTCGACCAGACGTTTGATCGCACCGGCGGATTTCTCATCGACGCGCTGCGCGGACGGACTCAGGCTGCGATCCTCGAACAAGCCGACGACGAGGCAGGGCGTGCCGGCGCTTTCCGGCGCATCGGCGGTGGTGGAGAACTTCAGGGTCATGGGAGGGTTCCGACAGGTTCTGGAAAGGATACCGTCGCGCACACGGTTACACTGGGGACTTCCGTCGTTCCGGCCCGAAGCCGGAAACCCGCGCCCTCACGCGGCACGCGACTCGCCTGCAGGCGACCCTCGTGGATCCAGGCCGCCCGGGTGAGTCGTCCGCGACGCAATCGACATACGCATGAAGCCAGACATTCTAAGGCAAAGCTCCGCCCCGAGGCGCGTCTCCGATGTGCTGGGGCTGCGCATCATCGACCGCTACCTGCTGCGCGAGGTCACCACCAGCTTCGTTGCCGCCACGGTGATCCTGCTGCTGGTGATGGTCGGCGGCGCGGTTGCGGACCTGCTGGCAAAGATCGCACGCGGCCGCATACCCGCCGACCTGCTGTTCACGCTGATCGGACTGCGCATGGTCGATGCACTGACCATTCTGATGCCGCTGGCGGTGCTGCTCGGCGTGTTGCTGGCCTACGGCCGGCTTTGGCGCGACAGCGAAATGGCGGTATTGCAGTCATCCGGACTTGATCTTGCCGGCTTGTTGCGACCGTTGGCGTTGTTCGCACTGCCGATGATGGGGATCATCGCGCTGGTGTCGTTCTGGCTCGCGCCAGCTTCGGATCGCCTGTCGCAGCAGCTGATGCAGGAGGCGAGCCGGTCGCTGATCGTTGCCGGCCTCGAGCCCGGCAAGTTCGTTGATCTGCCCGGACGCGACGGCCAGATCTATGTCGGCGAAATGTCCGCCGACGGCACCCAGTTCAAGCGCATGTTCATCGAGAGCGAACGCGCCGACAAGGAGGCCGGAAAGACGCGCATCGATGTGATTACTGCGACGCACGGGTATCTTTATCACGACGCTGACGGCGAAGGTCGCTACATCGCACTGCAGGACGGGTTCCGCGTGGAAGGCAAGCTTGGCGAAGATGATTTCCGCCTGATGCGCTTCGTGCGCAATGACATCAAGCTCCCCGACAGTGCGAGCGACGACAATGCGACCACCCTGAAGCGTTCCGCACCGACCGCAGCCCTGTTGGAGGCGAGCGACGACCCTGTGATGCGGGCCGAGGTGCACTGGCGGCTCGCCGCGCCGATCTCCGTGCTGGTGCTGACGCTGCTGGCGTTGCCGCTGTCGAAATCCAGTCCGCGCGAACCGCGCTATGCGCGACTGCTGATCGCGCTGCTGGTGTGGCTTATCTATTACAACGGCTTGCTGTTCGGGCGGTCGTGGATCAGCCAGGGCAAACTGTCCTCGGCGTTCGGTCTGTGGTGGGTGTACCTGCCGGCCATCGCCCTTGCGGCATGGCTGATCTGGAGCGGGCAGAGGCTGAAGCGGCCGCGCACTGCGACAGGGTCGACGTGATGCGCGGCCCGATGTTCAAGCAGGTCGACCGGCTGGTCGCGATGGCGGTGCTGACCTCGGTTGGAATGGCGTGGGTCACGATTGTCGGACTCGACGCATTCCGTATCTTCATTTCCGAACTGAACGACGTTGGGCAAGGGCAATACACGCTGGCGAAGGCAGGCGCCTACGTGTTGCTCACGCTGCCGCGGCGCTTCTACGAGATGTTTGGCTACGCGGCGCTGATCGGTGGGCTGCTCGGTCTCGGCGCTCTCGCCAACAGCGGCGAGCTCACCGCCTTGCGTGCGGCAGGACTCTCCAAGCTGCGCATCTGCGCGTCGGTCGCGCTGGGGCTCGGGTTGCTGACGCTCGCAGTCGCGGTGCTCGGCGAAACGCTCGGCCCTTACGGCGAGCGCGAGGCGCAGGCGTTGCAGCTGGCGGCGAAATCAAAAGACGTCGCACTCGCGCGCGGCGGCGCGCTGTGGGCACGCGATGGCGAGACGGTGATCAGCGCGCGCAGCGGCCGCGCGCATTCCGGCAAGGGCGAAGTCGACCTCGATGGCGTGCGCGTGTTCGAGTTCGATCCGGACGGGCGGCTGAAGTCCTTGTCGATTGCCGACAGTGCAGTGCATACGCAGGGCGACTGGAGCCTTCGCAAGGTCCGGCGCACCGAATTCGGCGCCGAATCGGCGACCAGCACGGAACAGCCGGCGCTCAGCTGGAAATCCGGCCTCGATCCACGCCTGCTCGCGCTCAGCATCGTGCAACCGCAGTACATGACGTTGCGCGACCTGTCGCGCAACATCTTCTATCTCGATCGGAATCACCAGGAAGCGTCGACGTTCCGCAGCGCGTGGTGGACGCGTGTGTTCTATCCGCTCAACGTGCTGATTCTCGCGTTTTGCGCGGTGCCGTTCGCGTTCGGCGCATTGCGCAGCGGCGGGTTGTCGAAGCGCCTGTTTCTCGGCATCGTGCTCGCGCTCGGGTTCTACTTCCTGCAGCGCGCGATCGTCAGCATCGGCGCGGTCTACGGGTTTCATCCGGCCGTTGCAAATCTCATTCCTCCGCTGATCCTGATCGCCGCCGCGTCGCTCTATTTTCGCCGGCATGCATAACGCGCCGCTGCGTGTTGCAGGCAAGCGGATATAGTCTGCGGCTGTCCGGCGCAGAACACGGAACACCATGCGCAGTCCCAATATCCGCTATCTCCCGGCTGTCGATCATCTGCGCGCCTACGCGGCGTTGCTGATCGTTCTTTATCACGGCCTGCATCTGTTCGCGTATTTCGCGCGCTTCCACCAGCCCTTCGGCATCGATCACTGGCTGCAGCCCGGCAATGTCGTCGCGGCGGCGCTGACCGAGGGACATACCGCAGTCGCGCTCTTCATGGTGCTGAGCGGTTTCATCCTCACGCATGGTTCGCTCGACACCGATCTCGATGCGCGGGGATTTCTCCGCAACAGGCTGTTGCGCACGTATCCGCTCTTCCTCTTGCTTGTGTTTGCAGGGATCGCTGCGGCGCCTGGAAATTTCCAGTGGTCCTCGTTTCTGCAGACGGTGTTCGGGTTCGCCAATCTTCCAGGCGCACTGGTCGCCCCGCCGTTCAGCAGCATGCTCTGGACGATCGCGGTCGAGTGGCAGTTCTATGTGCTGTTTCCCCTGCTGTTGATGATCCTGAAACGTGGTTGGGCAAAGAATCTGGCGGGACTCGTCGCGGTGTTGATCCTGTTTCGCTGGATGGCGGTGGTGGCGGGTGGAAACGCGCGGGATCTGGCCTACACGACGATCTTCGGCCGGCTCGACCAGTTCCTGATCGGCATGGCGGCAGCGGAATGCTTCCGCCGCTACCCGCTGTCGCGTCGGGCGGGAGCTTGGCTTGCGGCGCTGTCGCTGGCATCCATGGTTGGCGCGCTGGCGGCTTTCAACGTGGCGGGCGGGTGGCCTGTGGTGTCGACCTGGAAGATCCTCTGGCCGACGTTCGAGGGGTTGATCTGGGCAGCATTCGTGATCGGCTACATCGATCTTGCGAATGACGCGCGTGGCCTCTGGTCGCGCCTCCTTGCGCGTATCGGCGAGATTTCGTATTCGATCTACCTGATCCATTTCATCGTGATCACCACGATGATCACGTTTGCGCTCCCGGTGGTGTTCAGCGGCCACGTGGTCGTCGATGCACTGCTCAATACCCTGTTCTTCGCGCTGCCCGCGACCTTGCTCGTGTCCGCCCTGACGTATCGCTTCATCGAGTGGCCATTTCTGCGCCTGCGCGGCCGCTATCGGCGCGACCGGCCCGGCGCTCCAGTCACACCCCGAACCGGGCCGGGCGAGTGACGCGCGAATTGCCGTAAATGTGGCGTGGTCGCATCGGCTGCGCATCTTCGCGGTGTAAGATGCAGCCGCGCCGACCGCACGGAAACCGGCCCGGGGAGTGAGCATGAGCAGCATCGATTTCACCTCGTACCTGAAGCTGATGGCGCACAAGAAGGCGTCGGACCTGTTCATTACGGCCGGGGTCGCGCCGTCGATGAAGGTCAACGGGCGCATCGCGCCGATCACCCAGAACGCGCTGACGCCACAGCAGTCGCGCGACATGGTGCTGAACGTGATGACGCCCTCGCAG
Organism: Dokdonella sp.; assembly: GCF_039926425.1. Lineage (GTDB taxonomy): Bacteria > Pseudomonadota > Gammaproteobacteria > Xanthomonadales > Rhodanobacteraceae > Dokdonella_A. The sequence continues at coordinate 10,335 of NZ_JBDSWZ010000056.1, read as the reverse complement.
CGCGAGGAATTCGAGAAGACCCACGAGTGCCAGTTCGCGATCTCGGTGACCGGCGTCGGCCGCTTCCGCGTGTCGTGTTTCTACCAGCGCAACTGCGTCGGCATGGTGCTGCGCCGGATCGAGACCAAGATTCCGACGATCGACGAGCTGAGTCTTCCCGCGGTTGTGAAGTCGCTGGCGATGACCAAGCGCGGCATCATCATCTTCGTCGGCGCGACCGGTACCGGCAAGTCGACTTCGCTCGCAGCGCTGATCGGCTACCGCAACCAGAATTCGACCGGTCACATCATCACGATCGAGGATCCGATCGAGTACGTGCACAAGCACGAGGGCTGCATCGTCACGCAGCGCGAACTCGGCATCGACACCGACAGCTGGGAAAACGCGCTGAAGAACACGCTGCGCCAGGCGCCGGACGTGATCATGATCGGCGAGGTGCGCACGCGCGAGACGATGGAACACGCGATCAACTTCTCCGAAACGGGCCACCTGTGCCTGTGTACGCTGCATGCGAACAACGCCAACCAGGCAATGGACCGCATCGTCCATTTCTTCGCTGCCGACCGTCGCGAGCAGTTGTTCATGGATCTCTCGCTGAACCTCAAGGGCGTGGTCGCGCAGCAGCTCATTCCGACGCCGGACGGCAAGGCGCGCCGCGTCGCGATGGAAGTGATGCTGGGTACGCCGCTGGTGCAGGACTACATCCGCCAGGGCGAGATCCACAAGCTCAAAGACGTGATGAAGGAATCCACCAACCTCGGCATGCGCACGTTCGACCAGAGTCTGTTCGAGCTGTACCAGGCGGGCGAGATCAGCTACGAGGACGCGCTTCGCCATGCGGATTCGTCGAATGAAGTGCGCCTGAAGATCAAGCTCGCGCAAGGTGGTGACGCCCATACGTTGAGCCAGGGACTGGATGGCGTCGAGCTCGTTGAAACCTGACTCCCCGGCCGGCTCACCGCCGGCAGATGCAATGACACCGGAGCTCGAGCGTTTGCGGCGCGTCTGGCAGACGCTCGGCCGGGACGATCCGCTTTGGGCCGTGTTGTCGCACGCCGACAAGCGCAGTGGCCGCTGGAAGCCGGACGAATTCCTGGCGACGGGCCAGATCGAGATTGATACGCAGCTGGCTGCACTTGCGGCGGCCGGTTATCCCAAAGCACGCGGACTCGCGCTCGACTTCGGATGCGGCGCCGGCCGACTGACCCGCGCGCTTGCCGGGCACTTCGTACGTGTGATTGGCCTCGATGTCGCGGCCAGCATGATCGAAACGGCGAAGCTGCTGAACGCCGACCTCGGCAACGTCGATTTCCGCGTGAACGCGTCTGCGCACATCGACGCAGTCACCGATGGCAGCGTGGATTTCGTCTTTTCGCACATGGTTCTGCAGCACATCCCCGGCGCACTCGCGACCGCGTACGTGGACGAGTTCCTGCGCGTGCTGGCGCCCGGCGGCGTCGCGGCATTCCAGTTCGTCGACGGCGTCGACGACAGCCCGCGTGGGCGCCTGTACGGCATGGCGTCGAACCGCTGGCTCAATCCGTTGCGGCAGGTGATGTGGCGTCGGCGCGACGTGTTCGAGATGCACTCGCTGCCGGAGGACGCGTTGTTGCGGTTGCTGGAGCGTCATCCTTCGATGCGCCTGCTTCACGCGATGGACGATGGGTCGGCAGGCGCAGGTTGGCGCGGGCGCCGCTGGATCGTCGCCAACGAGGCCGCAATGCCCGAACGGATCGCGTGCGACGGGTACGTGATCTACGCGGATCCGACCGATCTGCACATTGGCGCGCCTCTGCTTGGAGGACACGTGCACGAATCGCACGTCGCCACCGTCCTGCGCGAACGCGTTCGCAAGGACGATGTCGTGCTCGACATCGGCGGCAATATCGGCATCCTTGCACTCCTTGCGGCATCGCTGGTCGGACCGCAAGGCCGCGTCGTCGTGGTGGAGCCCATACCGCACAACCGGTCGCTGCTGGAACGCTCCGCTCGCGCAAGCGGATTCGACCACCTGCGCGTGCTGGCCGGTGCTGCGGGCGATCGCGCGGGCGTTCTCGAATTGCGCACGCATCCGAGCACGTCCAACAGTGCGACGCCGGCTGCCTCCGGCGATCGCCTCCGTGCGCCCGAAGGGGTCACGGTGCGTGTTCCATTGCTGGTGCTCGACGATGCGCTGCCGCACCTCGAACGGCTGGATCTCGTCAAGATCGACATCGAAGGAATGGAGCCGCTGGCCATGCGCGGACTGGAACGCACGCTCGCGCGGTTTCGGCCCACGATCCTCAGCGAATTCCATCCGTGGGCAATCGAGCGGGCAACACGCTCAAATCCGGTCGATTATCTGGGTTGGCTTCGCCGATTTTACCCGGCGATCACGATCCTGCATCGCGACGGCACGCGCGAGCGTCACACCGATCCGCAGCGCGTCATGACGGCGTGGAAAATCGCCAACGACCGTGCAGGCGCGGATGGACGCCTGCATCTGGATCTTCTGATCGAACCGTAGCGGGTGCGAGCGCACCCGCCAATTCGTCAGTGCTTCGCGAAATCGACCGTTTCCTGAAAGTCGATGCCGTCCGCTCCGAACGCGACGTTGAAATCGATCTGCCGAAACCATTGCGCATACAGCGCGTACATCTTGCGCTGCGACTCGAGCATTTCGCGCATGTCCGGATCGGGAGGAAGCTTGTCGGCGTACTGCTGCATTCCGTCGGCGGCGAGCGTGTAGATGGCTCCGCTGACGTTCGTTTCGAGCAGGGTGCCAGCGCTCGCAGGTTTTGCAGCGACGGCTGCCTCGAGCTTCGCTGCCTGATCCTTGCCCACTGATATGCCAAGCACGGTCGGCGTCATCGCGACGTAGAGCTCGAATTTGCCCCCGATGTCGCCCGGCAATGCGTCGGAAGGGATCGCGACAGCCTTCCCATCGGGGGCAAGCGTAATCTTCTGCAATCCGGGCACCGCCATCTGGGCGAGGCCGGTGAGGAACGACGGATTGCTGCTGCCGATGAGGATCCGGCCGGAGAATTCGAGTTCCTTCGATGTTGCCGCGTCGGGAAGCACGAGGCTATCGAGCGTCGCGCGCGCGCCGGAAAGATCCGCGATCGGCGGTGGAATGGTCTGGTCGAGCTTTGCTTTCGATTCCGTTGCAGCCTCGTTGAGGTCGGCAAGCAGTGCGCATTTGTACGGAGCCGCGGCGATCGCGTCCGCCTGCGCAACGAGGAAGTCGCGTCCGCGAAGAATCGGCAGCGCAAACGCAAGGTCGAACAGTGCGTTGGGCGAGCGTGCGCCCGGAAGTGCGCCAGGCAATGCGGCAAGCGATTTAGCCAACGCCGGATCGAGGTCCAGTCGCGCGTGCACTGCCATCTTGTCGGCATCGAACGCGGTGTAGCCGAAACCGAAGCGCGGCATCTTCGCGGCAATCGCGTCCAGCTCGCTGCGGCAGGTGGCGTCGAGCGCTGTCTTGGGCATTCCCGCCTTTTCGGCAAACGCGGCAATCGCCGGATCGTCGTTGACCAAGGCCAGTACGCGTCGCGTATCGATCCAGCCGCTGCCGTAGGGCAGATACCCGCGCGCCTTGTTGAACACGCCAACGGCATCGGTTTCAGCGAGACTGGATGCAGGACGGTCGAGGCCGAGCGCGCGACGCTTCATCGCCTCGTCCGCGGTTCCGGGCACGACCGTTGCAACGAGGTGCTTTCCTTCGATTGCAATCAGCACCTGAGCGTGCGCGTCGCCAATCGTCCACACGTCCTGTTCGCCAACGCGTGCGGTGGCCAGCTTGTCGCCGGCGTTTTGTTCGACCCGCGCAACCATCGCGCGGAACGCATCGACATCCGCCAGCTCGACGCGCATCACCGGCAATATGCCCACTCCGTAGATCGCCGAGCGCACGTTCGGACCGAGCCCGACCTGCTGCCATTTCTCCGGCGTGTCGCGGGTACGGATCTCCGCGAGGATCGCCTTGGCAACGCGCGCGGATTTGGCGTCAATCTGTCCTGCAGCGGTGTCATCCGACGCGTTCTTTGCGAGCGCGCCGTCGATGAGTTTGTCGACCATCGGCAACGCCAGCGACCACGACGCCTGCATCTGATCGGCCATCCTCGCAACGGCGGCCTGCGGCAGCGGCTCGAGATTCGCGATCACATACGGCGTGTCGGCGGGCGCGAATGCGAGCGGCGCATCGAGATCCACCTTTTTTCCACAACCGGTGATCGCCACGATGGCGAGCAGAGCGGCGACGCTCCGTGATCGGTGCATGCGCATGTTCATTCCCCATGTTCGAAGGTCGCGGAGTCTACCAGCTCGCCCGCGAACGACGCTGCGCACCCGAGGTTTCCGGATTGCGCCTTGCGGCCGGACTCAGGCCTGTTTGTGCAGCAACTCCAGAAGAACCGCCATGCGCACGAAGATGCCGTTCGCGACCTGTTCGAGCACCACCGACTGCGGGCCATCGGCGAGGTCGGACGCGATCTCGATGCCGCGGTTCATCGGGCCGGGATGCATCACGATCGCGTCGCTGCGCGCGCGCGCCAGGCGTGCCCGATGGAGCCCGTAACGTTGGAAATACTCCGCTCCGTCAAATCCGGGGAGACCGTCGATGCGTTCTTTCTGGATGCGCAGCATGATGATCACGTCGACGTCCTCGATTGCGGCATCGAGATCGTCGACCAGCGTGCAACCCGGGAAGGAGTCGGCCTCCGGAAGCAGCGCCGCCGGTCCGCACAGGCGGATCTCCTTCGCGCCCATGGCCGCAAGACCATGCACGTCGGAGCGCGCCACGCGTGAATGGCGGATGTCACCGCAGATGGCGACCGTGAGTCCCTCGATGCGTGGCTTGTGATCGCGGATCGTCAACAAGTCGAGCAGCCCCTGGGTGGGATGGGCGTGGTTGCCATCCCCCGCGTTGAGGACCGAAGCGCGACGCGCGTGCAATGCCAGCCGTGCCGGCGTCCCGTTTTCCTTGTGGCGCACGACGAACGCGTCGCTGTCCATTGCTTCGAGCGTCGCGAGCGTGTCCTCCAGCGTTTCGCCCTTCGTCGTGGACGAACTGGCGATGTCGAAATTCACTACCAGCGCGCCCAGCCGTCGCGCGGCAAGTTCGAAGCTGGTACGCGTGCGGGTCGATGACTCGAAGAAAAGATTGACGATGGTGCGGCCTTCGAGCAGATCGAGCGCGCGCGCGCCGCCGCGGAATCGGGTGCGCAATTCGTCTGCGCGGTCGAGCAGCCGCTCGATGTGCGCGCGTCCAAGCCCCTCCAGTGTGAGCAGGTGCCGGAGACGGCCTTGGGGGCTGAGTTGCAGGTCGGACATGGGCGAGGCTTCAGGACGACGACCGGACGGATTCGAGAACATTCAGGGGAATTGCGCAAGCCAGGATTCAAGAATGATCTGCGCGGCGAGCGCATCGATCGCCGCCGCATCCTTGCGTCGGGCGGTCCCACGGGCGCGCTGCCCGGCAAACCGGCTTGCCGCTTCCTGCGAGGTGTGGCGCTCATCGACCAGGTGCGTTGCGAGAGCGTAGCGCCGCGTCAGCGCGGCTGCGAACTCGCGAGCCATACGGCTGACGGTTTGCTCGCTGCCGTCCAGCGCGAGCGGCAAGCCGACGACGAGATGCTCGGGCCGCCAGTCTGCGACGATCGCATCGAGGCGGGTCCAGTCGCCGTTCGTGAACGTGGTCAGCGCTCGCGCGCTTGCATCGATGCGATGGCCCACTGCCACACCAATGAGTCGCGTGCCGAAATCGAAAGCGAGGGCGCTGCCGGGATTGAACGCGTCGGCTCGGTGGTCAGGCGTGCCCGGCATAGCTCGCCAACTGGATCAGGTTGACCCCGACCAGGGCCGCAGAGGCTTCCCATCGATCTTCCAGCGGCGTTTCGAACAGGACGCGTTCCGCCGCTGGCGCTGTCAGCCAGTGGTTGTCGCACAGTTCCTGCTCCAGTTGTCCGGCGCTCCACCCCGAATAACCCAGTGCCACGACCGCATGCCGGGGTCCATGGCCCGCGGCGATCGCGAGCAGGATGTCGCGCGAGGTCGTCACGCTGATCCGATCGGAGATGCTGAAGGACGATTCCCACTCGCCGGACGGCGAATGCAGAACGAAGCCGCGCTCCGGTTGCACCGGCCCGCCGATCAGCACGGGCGCATCGATGACGCCGGGTATGTCCGATTGCATGTTCATCTGCGCGAGCACGTCGCCGAGCCGGTATTCGGACAGGCGATTGATCATCAACCCCATCGCGCCGTCGTCGCCGTGCTGGCACACAAACGCAACGCCACGCGCAAAATTCGGATCGCGCATTGCAGGCATCGCGATCAGCAACTGGTTGATCAGCGGGGTCGATTCGAGCATGGCGACATTGTACCCATCGCGCCCGGATCACAGGTGAACTGCGCTTCAGATGCAGCAGGAGACCTGGCTTCGCTGCGATTTCGCAAACCGGCATTCACCGATTGCGCAGGATGTCACCCGGAAGGAATTGCCACGTTCGACTGATATAGAGCTCGTCGACCTTCTCGCTGGTTTCCGGCAACGCCGGAAACGGTTCGGCCAGGCGGGTGATGCGGATCGCAGCATCGTCGAGGACCTTGTGGCCGCTCGACTGGATCACGTCGATACTTTTGATCCGGCCCTGACGGTCGAGGCCCACCGTCAGAACCAACTGACCGTGCAACTGCTGGCGTCGCGCCTCATCCGGATAATTGAGGTTGCCGATGCGCTCGATGCGCGCGACCCAGGCACGCATGTACGCCGCGAACTCGTACTCGCGGGTGTTGGCGGATATGTATTTGCGCTTCGGACGCTTCGCATATTGCTCCGCTTCGCGCTCGATCTCCTGCGCAAGCTTGGCCATCTCGAGCTTTCGCTGCTCCGTGTCGCGTTCGATCGGCGCGGGCTCCTCCGAATCGGGCGTCTGCGCCTGCGTCGCGACCGTGTGGGTCGATCGCCGCTGCGTCAACACCTCGGTCGCACTCGGTGGACTCGGTCGTGGCGATGCGTCTTCGAGCGGAATGGGCGACACCCCCGGCAACGCTTTGGGGAGCGGGCTGGAGAGTGGCTGCGACGGGCGGTGCGCCTTGTCCGACTCGCCGCCGCCGCTGTTGTTCGCCTGCGCGATGAAGTCGGCCTTGTCGGGCTTCTGGCTGTTTGCCGACTGCACCAGGATCACGTCCAGCGACGGCAGCCGCGGTGGTGCTTTCTCGAACTCGAACGTGATGCCGAGCGCAATCACGGCGTGGGCCACGATCGAGAACAGCAGCGTCACACCGATCCGGTCGGCGCTACTCGACGTCGGATCTGCGCTCATGCGCCCGTGGTGGCTTCAAGTTGGTCGAACAGCTGGCCGGCGATGTTGAGGCCGAACTGGGCGTCCAGTTCGCGCACGCAGGTCGGCGACGTGACATTGATTTCGGTCAGCCAGTCGCCGATGACGTCGAGACCGACGAACCGCATGCCGCGCCTCACGAGTTCCGGTCCGACCTCGGCGGCGATCCAGCGATCACGGTCCGACAGCGGCACACCGACGCCTTTGCCGCCGGCCGCCAGGTTGCCGCGGAAATCGTCACCCTGCGGGATGCGCGCGAGCGCGTAGGGCACCGGCTCCCCGTCGATCATCAGGATGCGCTTGTCGCCCGCGCTGATCTCCGGGATGAATTTCTGCGCGATCGCGAAACCGTGGCCGTTGCCGGTGAGTGTCTCGAGAATCACGTTGAGATTCGGATCGCCGTGCCGCGAACGGAAGATGCTGCGGCCGCCCATGCCGTCGAGCGGCTTGAGGACCACTTCGCCGTGTTCGGCAACGAACCGGCGCAGTTCCGCCGCGTCGCGCGCCACCGCAGTCGGTGCACATGCCTGCGGGAACTGCAGGGCGAACAACTTCTCGTTCGCGTCGCGCAGCCCACGCGGATCGTTGACCACGGTGACGCCGGCGCGCTGCGCAAGTTCGAGCACCATCGTGTCGTAGATGAATTGCGCGTCGACCGGCGGGTCCTTGCGTGCGAACGCGAAGTCGATGCCGGCCATCGGCCGCCATTGCGCGTCGCCAAGGGTGAACCAGTCGTGCGGGTCGTCGCGCACGACGAGTGGCGCCAGGCGCGCCCACGCCACGCCATCACGGATCGAAAGATCCCCTTGCGTCATATACAGGACCGCGTATCCCCGTCGCTGGCCTTCCAGCAGCATGGCCAGCGTGGTGTCCTTCTTGGGTCGGATCCCGGCAATGGGGTCCATCAGTACGGCGAGGGTTCGTTTCATGAACGGATCCGCAGGGCGATGCAGGAAGGTGAAGGATAAATGTGACGTACACCGGCCGTTGCGAACCATGCCGCGCGTCCGACGCGCCGGGCGACTGATTTCCAGCCTGCAGCGACCGAACCAAGCGCGACCCAAGTCGCAACCGCAGTACGCCTCGCATATTACACTCGCGGCACAAGGCGGCGCGGCGGTGCGGCCCTGATCTTCCGTCTATTCGCGTACTTACAACAACAACTTGACAGATTCGGTAGGTATATCGGATAAGACGGTTCGCTCGCGTGGCCGCAGTGCGCCATTGGCGTCTGCTTCCGGATGCGGCATGCCGATTGCATGCAAGAGCGTCACGTGTGAACTATGCGCCGGGCAACCGGCACCCGGTGAGTGGCAGGGGGATTAGGTGGAAGACACCAAAGAAGGTGGCCTCAACGGCATCAAGGTCATGGTCATCGATGATTCGAAGACGATTCGGCGCACAGCCGAGACCCTGTTGCGCAAGGAAGGCTGCGAGGTGGTCACTGCCACCGACGGATTCGAGGCGCTGTCGAAGATTTCCGACCAGCAGCCGCAGATCATTTTCGTCGACATCATGATGCCGAGACTGGACGGGTATCAGACGTGTGCGCTGATCAAGAACAACCAGATGTTCAAGGGCACGCCGGTGATCATGCTGTCGTCGAAGGACGGCCTGTTCGACAAGGCGCGCGGGCGTATCGTCGGTTCCGAACAATATCTGACCAAACCGTTCACGCGTGAGGAGTTGCTCGGCGCCATTCGCCGCCACGTGGACTGGAAGTAACCAGGCGTTTTGCCATTCGTTCGGCAGGGGAAGAGATGGCAGTGACATGTTTCGTCGAGATTTCGCCGCGTCGCGCATCGTGTGCTCGCGCAGGCCGCCACCGCTGTGCCGTATCCCCGGCGTGGTGCGTGTGTCCGCTTGCCGGAGACTGATCGCCATGGCCCGGACCGAATCCACTGCCACGCCGTTCGAAATCCTCGCCGAATACGAGCAGCGCAGTCTTGTCCATGCCGCCGGCGCGCCGGAGCAGATCGACGCGCCAGGATTGTGGCGTGGAATCGGCTTCCGCATCGGCGACCGCTATTTCGTCAGCAGCATTGCTGAAGTCAACGAGATCCTCAGCCTGCCGTCGCTGACCATCGTCCCGGGCGCGCGCAGCTGGCTGCTCGGGATCGCGAACGTGCGAGGCAACCTCATTCCAGTCATCGACCTTCGCGATTTCATCGGCAACGGCCGCAGCACGACCAGTGAGACAACGCGCGTGCTGATGGTGCGCCAGCCCGCCGGAAGCATCGGGTTGCTGATCGACGAAGTTCTCGGACAGCGCAGCTTCTCGAAGGAGCAGATCGACGCGGCGGTCGGCGAAGCGGACGAACGTTACAGCCGGTTCGTCGGCGAGAATGTTCGATTGGGTGAAGTGCTGTGGGGCCTTTTCAGTGTGGCTGCCCTGGCGCGAAGCGCGGAATTCCAGCAGGCCGCAGCATGAGTCATGCCGCGATTTGCCGATTGCAGACAAGCCGTTCAAGAGGGGGTGATGTGTGAGTACTACGGGTGCACTGGGTCGCGGAAGCGGGCGTGCGAACACGGTGTTGTTCGGACTGCTCGGCATTCTGTTTGTCATCGCAATCGTCAATTTCGTCTTTCTGTTCCTGAACAACCGCAACGACCGCAAGGCGACGGCCTACACGACGCAGATCCAGGTTCTTTCGCAGCAGCTCGCGAAGTACGCCTCGGAAGCGGTAAGCGGCAACGAGCTTGCGTTCCAGGAACTGGAAGACACGCGCAAGAACATCGATGGCTACGTGAAGGCGCTGAACAATGGCGACGCGACCGGCATGCATTCCTACAAGGGTGAGCTGCCGGCCGAGATCGACTCGCTGACGAAAGCGTGGAACCAGCTGCAGGACGACGCGAAGAAGATCCTCGACAACAAGGACGTCGTCCTCAACGCGACCACCAGCGCGAAGGATTTCACCGACAAGCTGTCGGGCCTCAACTCGCGCATGAGCGAAGTGGTCAACATCCTGACCGACAAGAATGCCAGCGCCTCGCAGGTCTACATCGCGTC
>NZ_JBDSWZ010000055.1:0-23531 GCF_039926425.1 Dokdonella sp. | reverse complement strand
CCTCTTCGAGGTGGTAGCTCTGCACCATCGTGCCCATCGCACCGTCAATCACGAGAATCCGCTGATCCAGCGCGTCGTGCAGCGCGGCGACGCGAGACGGATCGAGATAGGGCAATTGTCGGTTCATGGCTTCCTCGCGAGCAGGCTCAGTACTTCAAAATGCGGCGGTCGCCGTTCGCGGCTGAGACGCTCGCAGGCAATCACGTCAAGTCGCGCCGCTCGGGCGAATCCGTTCAACTCGTCGATGGTGAAGCCGAGGTTGCGGTGTTCGAACGGTTCGACCGACCTGCGATGCGCGTGTTGACCGAGCGTTGCTGCAATCAGCCGGCCTCCGCTGCGCAGCACGCGGGCCGCCTCGGCGATCACCAACGCGGGCGTTTCACTGTATGGCAGCGCATGCATCAACAGGACGAGATCGAAGCTCGCAGGCTGGAAATCGAGCGCATGCATGTCGCCGACTTTCACTTCGACGTTGGCGAATGATTTGAGGCGCTGGCGTGCCGCATCGACCACGCGCGAGCCCGCGTCCACACAGACGATCGACCGGGAACGTGGCGCAAGGAGCTCGGCGAGTACGCCATCGCCGGACGCGACGTCGAGCACGTCGCCCGTTTCCACCAGCTGGGTCATGCCTCGCGCGAGCGTTTCCCAGGTCCGTCCCGGCGAATAGTGGCGTTCCATGTCGCCGGCCACGGTGTCTGCCCAGCCCTCGGACTTGGCGCGCTTCGCCAAGACCGCCGGTAACCGCCGCTCGTCGTCCCGCAACAATGCGTCGTCGACGCTGTCCTTCAACGCACGTAGCAATGCGCTTTCTTTCAGATCGAGTTCGCCGTTGTAACGGTAGTAAGAAGACACGCCGGCGCGGCGATCACGCACCAGATCCGCGTCCTTCAACTTGGCCAGATGCGTCGATACCCGTGGCTGCGCGAGGCGAAGGACGGCCGAGAGTTCCGCAACCGTCAGCTCCTCGCGTTCGAGCAGCGCGAGAAGGCGGACGCGGGTCGGGTCTGAAAGCAGGCGCAACAACGCCGATGTGGCCGCGAGATCCAAATCTATCCTTTCATCTTGATTGAAAGATGGATGTGGAGGTTAGCCATCGTCCCTCAAGCCGTCAATGGCGTGGCGCTCCATCAGGTCGGCTCGGGCTATGCTTGCGGGATGCTTTCAATCCCCGTTGCGCGGCATTGGCCGCGCCTGTCGTTTCTGGTCGCTCTTTCGACGCTGTGTCTTGCCTCGTCGCGCGCAGGAGCACTTGAAGACGCCGAGCTCGCCAAGCTGTGGACCGCCGGACCCTTGCACGTTCCATATCGGGGCATGATGACGCCGGGTCGGAGCGGTAGCGAGTTGCTGCCATTGATCGTGTTCCTGCATGGCGACGGGCAGGACGGCACCGACAATGAATCGCAACTTGCAGGCAGTGGCAATGGCTCGTTCGAGCTCGTCGAACGCGCGCGCGCAGGGCGCATTCCAATGGTGTACCTCGCACCGCAGACCACGGACGGCTACTGGTCGCCAGACCGCGTCATGGCAGTGGTCGCCGATGCGCTCACCCGCTGGCCGATCGATCCACGCCGCGTCACTCTTACCGGCATCTCCGATGGCGGCACCGGTGTATGGGATGCGCTCAAAGCACATCCGACGTGTTTCGCGGCCGCGGTCCCAATGTCGGGCATGACCGAATCGGCGGGTCTCGGTCCGATCCGGGATGTGCCGCAATGGATCTTTCACGGGACCGACGACGACGACACCAACATCGAGACCGGCTACGGCGGCGCGATGGTCGGCTCGCGTGCCGTCGTTCGGGCGTTGCGCGCGTTGGGCGGCGAACCGCGCTACACGGAATATCCGGGCGAAAAGCACGTGATCTGGTCGCATGCCTACAGCGAACCGGCGCTGCTGCCGTGGATTCTTTCGCAGCGTCTTCGCGGCGCGCCCTGCGACTTCGCGTCCCGCATACGCTGAATCGGCGAAACCGCTAAAATCGTCGGTCCTGCGGAACGCCGCGCGCTTCCGCCAAGCCTACTGCACCATCGACTCCAGGAGATTCCATGGATTTCCGCTACTCCGACGATCAGCTGTCCATCCAGTCCGTGGCACGCGAATTCGCGCAGAAGAGGATCGCGCCGGTTGCTGCTGAACTCGACGCTGCGGCCGAGTTTCCGCTGGCGAACATCCGCGAGATGGGCCAACTCGGGTTGATGGGCATCGAAGTCCCCGAGGCGTATGGCGGCGCGGGCATGGACACGATCGCCTACGCGCTGGCGATCATGGAAATTGCCGAAGCCGACTGCGCGCACTCGACCATCATGTCGGTCAACAATTCGCTCTATTGCAACGGCATCCTGAAGTACGGCAGCGAAGAGCAGAAGCAGAAGTATGTGCGTGCAGTCGCGACCGGCGAAGCAATCGGCGCGTACGCGCTGACCGAGCCGCAGTCGGGGTCGGATGCGTCCGCGATGCACACGCGTGCGGTGAAGAACGCGAGCGGCGATTGGGTCATCAATGGAAAGAAGAGCTGGATCACGTCCGGCCCCGTCGCGCGCTACATCGTGCTGTTCGCGATCTCGACTCCGGGCATCGGTGCAAAGGGTATTTCCGCGTTCATCATCGACACGACGCTCCCGGGTTTCCATGCCGGAAAGACCGAGCCCAAGCTCGGCATTCGCGCATCAGCGACGTGCGAAATCGAATTCACCGACTACGTCTGTCCGGCGGCGGATCTCCTCGGCGTCGAAGGCAAGGGTTTCGGAATCGCAATGGGCGTGCTCGATGCGGGCCGGATCGGCATCGCGTCGCAAGCTGTGGGGCTTTCGCGTGCCGCGTACGAGGCGAGCCTCACCTGGTCGCGCGAGCGCAAGGCGTTCGGTACGCCGATCGGTGGATTCCAGATGATCCAGGCGAAGATCGCCGACATGAAATGCCGTCTTGATGCTGCGACGCTGCTGACGTTGCGCGCCGCGTTCGCGAAGATCGAGGCCGACAAGAACGGCGGACGATTCAGCACCGAGGCGTCGGTGGCCAAACTGTATGCATCCGAAGCGGCGATGTTCATCACCCACCAGGCGGTACAGATCCACGGCGGGATGGGCTACTCGAAGGAAATGCCGCTGGAGCGCTATTTCCGCGATGCCAAGATCACCGAAATCTATGAGGGCACCAGCGAGATCCAGCGGATGGTGATCGCGCGCAACGAGACAGGCATTCGCTGAGCGTTGCCTGCTCGTCGCCCACCCACACCGGGCGCGGCGTCAATCGAACCCGTTCGAAAAGACGGTGTCGGTGATCGACAGTTCGACGATGTAGCCCGTGGTCCCGCCTTCGACGTCGAGCCTCCAGCCGGAGTGAAAGGTGTCGTCGCCGTTGCTCATCGTCGTCCAGTCCAGAACCCGAAGCGTGGCAGTGGACGGCGAGATCACTCGCACCTTGAGCCGACCGGCAATTGCGGTGTTATCGGTGACCACGGGACGCACCGGCGTGTTGACCTGGAAAATTGCCTGCGTACCGGCGTCGAGTGCGAACGCATCGCTGACAGTCAGCACGTGATCGGCAAAATCGATGGATCGTTGCCATGAGCCGATGGCCGGATCGCCCGCGAACGCGGGCGTCAGGTTCGCGACAGCGTGCACGTTTCCGTTTGCTCCGGTGGTGACCGACATCGTCGACGTTGTGCCTTCGCGTTGCGGAACGGTGACGCCGTTGTGCACGAAGCGCACGACGTTGTTGGTCTCGGTGCCTTGCTGGATACCGCTCTGCGTCCAGATGTTTTCAGTCACCGCGAGCCAGCTCCCTTCGAACAGGGTGAACGAGCCCTGGTCCTGATGCGCGTGGCTTTGCAGGAACGGGCCCGCCGCGAACTGCAGCCACATCGCATCCGTGCTCCAACTGGTGCGGGCAAACAATTGGCCGGTTCCCGGAGCGACATGCACGAGGTCGGCAGGCGGCGATCCGCCGGGTCCGGCCGACATCAGGTTGTCGCGCTCGTTGAACTCACTCTGCATGTCCTGCAACGCAATCGCGTGTAGCCACCACGACGCGTGCGCCTTTGCAGTGACATCGTTGCTGACGTCGAGCGCCTCGAGCATTAGGTGCCGGTGGTAGTCGTAGATGAGCGGCTCGGAAGCGCGTGCCTGGTCGCCGATCGCGGCAGTGCGATCCAGCGTCGGCACTGTCGCGTGAATCCACCAGTCGACGCTCTCGCGCAGATGTGCATTCGCGTTGCCGATATCGCTGCCGGTCGCATCGCGCCAGATCCTGTAGAGCGCGAACAACGTGGCGTGCGACAGTCCATAGCCGCTGCCCTCCTGACTGCCGCCGCCTGCGATCGTCGCGGTGTACGCTTGCTGCTCCGGCCATTTCTGATTCTGGAGGAGCTGCGTCCACGTCGAACTGTTCGACGCCAGCGCCCAGTACATCGTCGCGCTGAGGAAACTGTAGTGGTAGTTGTTGGCGGGGTCGTCCGTGCCCCAGCCCGGCCACGCGTGCGGATGGCCGCCCCACTGGGCCTGATTGAAATTCCAGATGTTCCAGACCGCCTGTTCGGCGTAGTTGCTCCAGCGCGCACGCTGCTGCACCGTTGTCTGCGTCGGGCACCAGTCATACACGAGCGCGATGTCCTGGATCATCGGACCGGCGTGCAGGTACTGGTCGTCCGCAATGGCGGGCGCGTCGCCCGCGGCAATCGCCGCTTCCGCGGCGAGCACCTGTGCGTCGGCCGTCTGCACAGCAAGCAACGCGTAGGCCGCATTGCCGGTCAGCCGATACATGTAGGCAGCATCCGTCGCCGAGAAGCCGTAGTCCGCATCGCCTGCGAGTGCTTCGTCGACGAAGGCCTTGAAGCTCCGGAAGTGGGCCGATTGCTGATCGACGTACGAGAGATCGATCACGATCGCCGCGACGGATGGACGCGCAAGCATCCCGAAGCACAAGGCGAGCAGGACGACGATCCGTCGGACTGATGGGCAGGTGCGCATGCAAAGTGCTCCGTGCGCCGGGTGGCGCAGTCATCACTTCCAAAAACGTCCAATGGCCGCAAATCGAGACATGCGTGCTTTCACGCCGTGCGCGTGAGCCTCAGTCGACGTAGCCGACCACCATCACGCGCTTGCCGTGCAGCAGCTGTTCGTACGCGTCGGCAGGCGGCGGAAGAATCTCCACCCGCGCGAAACCGATCTTGCGCATGATCCACATCAGTGCCTCGGTGCTTGGCACCAGGCAGATGCCGGTGGTGCTGGCTTCCGGGCCGTGCGTGTCGTCGGTTTCGTCGATGATCCCGAACGATCCCTTCAGTGGCCGCACGAAGCGGTAGCTGCCGTAGTCGACCATGCCGCTCATGCCTGGAACGACTTGCGTTTCAACCACGCAGGCCTGGCGCGTGAGCGCATGTGCCTGGCGCAACGCGCCGATCGGATTCTCGAGGTGGTAGATGAGGCCGAGCATCAACACGAGATCGAATTGTCCGAGTGCGGCCGGCTCGAGCGCGTGCACATCCGACTGCTGCACGCGCAAGTTCGACAACGCGAGCGCATCGCGCATCAGAGTCGTGTCAGCGACGTGCTCGGAGCGGGCATCGATGGCGAGGACGTCGTCCGCCTTCCACTGCGCCAATTTTGTCGCAAACCAACCCTGGTGGCACGCGATGTCGATCGCGCTGCGCCCTGCGAGCGTCCCGCCAAACCGCGCGTCGATGACCGTCTGCAACATCGCGAGACGACTGGTGTGGATGCCATCGAGCGCACCGTCGTCGTAGGTCGAGGTGATCGTGCCGTTGGGCAGCTGGAACCGGTAGAACCAGGTCTTCTCGAGGATGCGTTGTTCGATCGCGCTCATTGCGGGGGCCGGAAATGCAAACCGCGATTCTAGCGGGTCGGGCCGCGTGTCGGCGCGTCTACTGGGCGGCTTGCAGCCGCGCGGGCAGCGGCTTGAGGCCCATCGCCGTCCGATAGCGCGCATGCAGAAGCTGCACCTTCGCCACGTAGTCCTGCGTCTCGGCGTACGGCGGCACGCCGCTATATTGCGCAACCGCACCGGCACCTGCGTTGTAGGCGGCAGCAGCCAGATCGAGATCGCCTTCATAGCGCATCGCAAGCGACTTGAGCAGCTTCGCACCGGCCAGGATCGATTCACCGGCGAGGAAGGGGTTGTGCACGCCGTAGTCGCCGATCACATCCGGCATCAATTGCATGACGCCTTTGGCGCCCTTGTCGGACACCGCGTTGGCGTCGAATGCACTCTCCGCGTGCGCGATCGCGCGCAGCCACGCTTCGTCGACGCCGGTCTTTTTCGCGGCTGCCTTGAATTCGTGTGGGAACTCGGTCATTCGTGGTCTGCCGACCTTGCCGAGTCCTGCGTGCGCAGGCGATCCCGCGGGCGTGGCAACGCTGAAAGCGAGCACTTTCGATGATCCGGCAACGTTGCGCGTGCTGTAGACGGTCTTCCCATTCTCCGCGCGCTGATAGAGGGTGCCGCGAACCATGCCCATCGAACCCCACAGGTTGGGGACCGCAGCGGCGCTATCGTCAAGCTGCTTGGGAAAACACTGCGCTCCGGGATCGGGCGCTGTCGCGAGGCTGACCGTGCCGTCCAGTACGCAGCGGTAGATGGTCCGCGCGTGCGCGGCGCCCGACAGCGCGAACACCAGGGCAATACATGAAACCGTCAGCACCAGAATTCTCATTGCGGCGATTGTAGAAGATGCGCCTGAACCGCAATCTCCTCCATGTGCGTGCTTCAGAGCGACAGGCCGACGAAGAAGGTCACGTCCTGGGAATGGCGCGGAACCGCATCCTCGACAAGCCCTGCACGCAACGTCCATCCGGTGCGCGCATGCCATGCCGAAGAAACAGCGAGTGTCGCCGCCGATTGAAGAAACGGGATGTCCGACTCGTACAGCGCGGAGTGCCACTGAAGTTGAGCCGCGACCTCCCAGCCGGGCAGCAGCGAGAAGCCGACCTTTGCGTCGGCAAACGGAACCGTGTCGTTGACACGGTCGGAAAGCAGTCGCGAATTGCCACGCTGCATGACACCGACTCTCGCGCCCCACGGGACACGCGACAGAGGGTCGGTCGACTGCACCGCAACCCACCCGCTGACATCGACTGCGCGATCGTCAACCAGCGGACTCGCGTTCGATGTCGGCAGCTTCAGCGTTGCACCGTAGAGCCACTCATGGCCCTCGTCCGATCGTCGATAGGCGACATCGAGCAAGGCCGGTGTCACCGCATGAAGCGTGCGATCAAGCAGGACTCCGGGGCCGCGACCGTCGCTGTACGCGATCGTGTGGCCGTCGGTGCCGAGACGTCCGCGATCGCCCGCACTGAAACCGAATGCGCGGTGGTAGTCCTCGAGGAACGAGTCGAGGAATCCGTTGCCGAAGGAGGTCTCACCAATCGTCGCGCGGGCGATCCAGTGCTCGCCGAATGCGCGGGTGACGAACACGCGGATCTCATGGATCTCTGCGTCGTACACCAGATGTTCGGCGTCACGGTCGAAGGCAAGTTCGGTATTGCTCGCCGATGCGATCGCGTCGACCCGCCAGCTGTCCGGGGATGCCGACGGTGGAACGAAGGGAAGGCCGCTCGCGGCGACAAACGGATTGGCATCGCGATAGGGCTGCCAGGATGTGGAAATCTGATCCGCAGCATGGACGAATGACGGCACGCAGATGCACGCCAGCAGAGCGGACACGTGCATTGCAAAACGCCCGGTACGAACCGGGCGCCTGCACGACGTAACGAGGACAGAGTTCGTCATTCCGTTCCGCATTGATTCCCGTGATCAGGCATGACCGGGTTCCGGCTGCGCGCGCACCACCGGCGTACCGTCCTTGGACGGGCCATCGAGCTTGTCGCCCAGCAAACGCCGCACGACCACGTAGAACACCGGAATCAGCAACACGCCGAGGAAGGTCGCCGCGAGCATGCCGCCGATGACGCCGGTGCCGATCGCATGGCGCGCATTTGCTCCTGCTCCGGTCGAGATCGCGAGCGGGAGCACGCCGAGGATGAACGCGAACGAGGTCATCAGGATCGGACGCAACCGCAATCGCGCAGCGTCCACCACCGCCTCGCCCAATGATCGGCCGGCACGTTGCTCCGCGACCGCGAACTCGACGATCAGGATCGCGTTCTTTGCCGCGAGTCCGATGATCGTGACGATGCCGATCTTGAAATAGACATCGTTGGTCAAGCCGTGAAGATCGGTTGCAACCACAGCGCCGAGTACGCCGAGTGGTACGACGAGCAGAACCGCAACAGGAATCGACCAGCTCTCGTACAGTGCCGCGAGGCACAGGAAAACGACCAGTATCGACAACGAGTAGAGCAGCGGAGCCTGGTTGCCGGAGATGATCTCCTGCAGCGACTGGCCGGCCCAATCGAAGCCGAAGCCGCTCGGCAAGTCCTTGGTGATGATCTGCTGCATGGCATCCATCGCTTCGCCGGAACTGCGCCCCGGGGCCTGCGACCCGACGATCTCGATGGCCGAATAACCGTTGTAACGAACCAGACTTGGCGAGCCCATCGTCCATTCGGTGTGGACGATATTGGACAGCGGGATCATTGCGGGCGTGGTGGCAGCGGACGACGGAGACGAAGCGACGGTCGCCGTGCCGGTGAGTGCGCTGTTGGTCGCCTGCGAACTCGGAACGAAGAAGCGGGCGAGAGCGTCCTGATTCATGCGGAACGCGGTATCCGCCTGCATGTTCACGCGCAGCACACGACCTTCGTAGAAGAAATCGTTGACGTAAACCGGCGCGAGCATCAACTGGATGGCCGTATAGACGTCCGACAGCGAGAGCCCCATCGTCTGCGCCTGCACGCGATCGACCTTCAGGGACAGCTGCGGAGTGTCCTGCAGTCCGTTGGGCCGGACGCCGGTGAGGACATTCGTTTCGCCATTCGCCTTTCCGAGCAACACGTTCTGTGCGTTGACCAGAGCCTCGTGGCCTGCGCCGCTGCGGTCCTGCAGATACAGGTCGAAGCCGCCGAACTGGCCAAGGCCGTTGATCGTCGGCAGGTTGACCACGAACGCCTGCGCGCCCTGGATGCCGCCGAAGATCGCGCCGTTGAGCTGCTGGATCAGCGTCGCCGCATTCTCCTCACGGTCGGCCCATGGCTTGAAGCGGAAGAATGCGAGGCCGACATTTTCGCCCTGGCCGATGAAGCTGAAACCGGCCACCGTGACGACGCCCTCGACCGCCGGATTCTTGCGGGCGATGGTGTCGATCTCGTGCATGACGGCATTCGTCCGCTCGATCGTTGCACCGGTTGGCAGCTGGATGATGCCGAGCGCGTAGCCCTGGTCCTCTTCCGGCAGGAAGCTTCCGGGGAGTCGGGCAAACAACACGCCGCAAATCACCGTGATGACGAGAAACACGCCCATCCACAGCCACGCATGGCGGACCGCGCCGGTGACGTGCCCGGTATACGTTTTCTGCGTCCAGTCGAAGGCGTCGTTGAACTTTCGGAAAACGATGTTCTTCTTCACGTTGTGGATCGGCTTGAGGAAGCTCGCGCACAGTGCGGGCGTGAATCCCAGTGCGAGGAATGCCGACACGGCGGTGGAAATCGCGATCGTGAAGCAGAACTGGCGATAGATCGCGCCGACGCTGCCGGCCTGCAGCGCGCTGGGAATGAACACCGCCATCAGCACGACCGCGATCGCGACCACGGCCCCGCTGATCTGCTCCATCGCCTTGCGCGTCGCGTCCCTCGGGCTGAGACCTTCCTCGGCCATGATGCGTTCGACGTTCTCGATCACCACGATCGCATCGTCGACGACGATGCCGATGACCAGCACCATGCCGAACAGGCTCAGCTGGTTGATCGTGAAGCCGACCGCGTACATGCCGAGGAAGCCGCCCATCAGCGCGACCGGGATCACCAGCGTCGGGATGATCGTGATGCGCAGGTTCTGCAGGAAGATCAGCATCACCAGGAACACCAGGACGATCGCCTCGACGAGCGTCTCCACGACTTCCTTGATCGAGATCGTGATGAAGTTCGAGGTGTCGTAGGGAACGAACCACGACACGCCCGGTGGGAAACTCGGCTGCAATTCGGCAAGTTTGGCCTTGACCGCCTTGGTGACTCCCAGCGCGTTCGCGCCGGTGAGCAACTGGACGGCGAAGCCCGCAACCGGCTGACTGTTGTAGCTGACGCTGTGGCCGTAACTGAAAGGCCCGAGCTCCACGCGCGCGACATCCTTCAGACGCACCGAGGTGCCGTCCCTGTCGGTGCGAAGGATGATGTTCTCGAATTGTTCCGGGGTGGAGAAGCGCCCCTGGGCAACAACGGTCGCGGTGAATCCGGTCCCGTCGCTGGCGGGTTCACCGCCGAGCGATCCGGCGGCGACCTGCACGTTCTGGCCGCGCACTGCATTCAGCACCTGCGAAGCGGACAGGCTGTAGCCGTGCAGTTTGTCCGCGTCCAGCCAGATCCGCATCGCGTATTCCGAACCAAACTGCGTCGCACTGCCGACGCCGGGCACGCGCTGGATCTGGTCGAGCACACGCGAGGCGAGCAGGTTGTTGAGTGCGTAGGAATCGAGGGCGCCGTCATCCGACTTCAACATGCCGACCATCAGGAAGCCGGCGTTGACCTTTGAAACGACCACGCCTTGCTGGGTGACTTCGGAGGGCAGACGTGGTGTCGCAAGTGCAACCTTGTTCTGCACCTGCACCTGCGCAATATCCGGATCGGTGCCCGGTTCGAACGTCAGCGTGATCGACGCCGCACCGTTTGAACTCGAGGTCGAGCTGAAATACGAAAGGTGGTCGATGCCGTTGAGCTGCTGCTCGATCACCTGGGTGACCGTCTTCTCGACGGTGCTGGCATCGGCGCCCTGATAGCTGGCGCTGACGGCGACCTGCGGCGGCGCAATGGCCGGATACGATTCGATGCCGAGGTTGGTGATCGCAATCACGCCGCCGAGCGTGATCAGGATCGCGATGACCCAGGCAAAAATCGGCCGGTCAATGAAAAAATTGGGCATGGGAGGGTGTCCTCAGCTCTGGCCGGACGCAGGTTTGGCATCAGCTGCCGGCTTGTCACCCGCCGGCTTGCCCTCGGCTGGCGCGCCCTTGGGCTGTGCAGCTCCGGGCGCATTCGCCGGAGCGGCGCCGCCCGGACCATTGCCTTGATCGGGTTGCCACGGCGAAGCTTTCGCCGGCTCACCCGGTTTGACCTTCTGCACGCCCGCGACCACGATCTGATCGCCGTCGGTCAAGCCGTCGGTGACGACCCAGCTGTCGCCGCGCAGGCTGTCCGCCTTGATCCGTTTCTGTTCCACCTTGCCGTCGGGGCCGACGACGAAGACGAACGCGCCATTCGTGTCGCGCTGCACCGCCAGTTGAAGAACCAGCCATGCGTGCTTGAGTTCGCCCATGGTGATGCGCACGTTCACGTACATGCCGGGCAGCAGTTTGTGCTGCGGGTTGGGAATCACGCCACGCAGGGTCACCGCGCCAGTGGCTGCATCGACCGACGCAGCCGAAAAATCCAGCGTGCCCGGATCGGCGTATGGCGATCCGTCGGGTTGCAACAGTTCAATCTTCACCTTGTTCTGGTCGGCGAGCTCGACGCTACCGCTGGCCGCAGCGCGACGCATCTCGTCCAGCGTGCCGACGGCTTGCGTGAAGTTGACGTAGAGGGAATCGATCTGATCGATGGTGGTGAGCAACGTTGCCTCGCCTTGGCCGACAAGCGCACCTTCGGTCACCTGCTGCTGGCCCGCACGCCCGGAAATCGGAGCGGTGACGTTCGCGTAACCGAGGTTGATCTTGGCCGAGTCGACGGTCGCTTGCGCCTGCTTGACGGTCGCAGCGGACGTGCGTTCGGCCGCAGCGGCATTGTCGATGTCGGCCTTGGAGATCAGGCCCTTTGCGCCGACCGAGCGCGCGCGGTCTGCGGCGACATGGTTGTTCCGGTAGGTGGCCTGCGCCGCGGCGAGATTCGCGTTCTGCGCGTTCACGATCGCGCGCAGCGGCGCCGGATCGATCCGGAACAGCACGTCGCCTTCCTTGACGTCGGTTCCTTCCGTGTAAACGCGCTTCTGCAGCACTCCGGCGACGCGCGCCCGGACGTCCGCGCTGCGGATCGGCGATAGTCGTCCGACGAGATCCTGCACCAGAGGCAGGGACGTGGCTTTGGCGATGACGACGCCCACGTCTGGAGGCGGCATCTGCTGCTGTTGTGGAGGTTTGGACTTGCCACAACTCGTGGAGAGCAGAGCGAGCAGGACCACGCCGGTTCCGGCCCATGCGTTATGCGACTTCATCGTGAAGGCTTCCTGTTCTCTTCAATGCGGACGGGTGCGATGGTGCAAACGCACATCAGCGCGACTATACCGCTCAGTACAGGAACAGTCACTCATCCGCTGCCTGCGTCGGCGTCGGGGAATGCGCGATCGAGGCGACCGCATGATCGGATGTCCGCCCAGTTGCATGAGTCGTACTCCGTCGATTCGCAACCGCTCTTCGGAAAGTGCTTTGCGGGATTCCCGGCAAACCGCTTCGCAACGCCATTTTCCGGCCCTCGATGTGGATTACTCCAATCGTGCGGCGTATCCTTCGCGCCCCTGTCGCAACCTCCTTCACGGACCTCTTCATGAGTTCTCAAGGCGCCGTCTCCGGCACCCCCGTCGATCCGATTCTCGCCCACCAGTCCAACCATTTCAGCGGCTCGCAGCTGCTTGAAATCCAGGCATTCACGCGCGAATTCCTGCGCCGCGTTCCCGACGAAGACCTGAGGCTGCGTGAGGCACCCGAATGGGCGGCGCTTGCGCGGAGCGTGCTTGAATTCGCCACCGAGCGGGTCGCCGGGATCGCCAAGGTGCGGGTGTTCAACCCGCTGTCCGGCGAAAGCGGATTCGACGTGACACGCACGATCGTCGAAGTGGTGACCGACGACATGCCGTTCCTGGTCGATTCGGTCGGGATGGCGATCAATCGCGCCGGCCTGCAGATCCGCTCGGTGATTCATCCGGTTTTCCGCGTAGAACGCGCGTCCGACGGTCGACTGCTGCGCTTCACCGAAGCCGACAGCGCGGTTGGCGCAGCGGAGTCGGTCATGCATTTCGAAGTCGACCGTGCGTCGGAGAAGAGCGCGCTCGACGGACTCGGGAAGTCGGTCGTGGACGCCCTGGAGGACGTGCGCGCAAGCGTGACCGACTGGACGTCAATGCGCACGTCGATGCTCAACGTCGCCGACGAGCTTGCGCGTCACCCGATGCCGGTGGATGCCGCCGGCGTCGCCGAAGCCCAGGCGTTCCTGCGCTGGGCCGCCGACGAAAACTTCACGTTCCTCGGCTGCCGCGAATACCGCGTATCGAAGATCGCCAATGATGAGGTGCTGCAGGCGGTCGACGGCTCGGGTCTCGGCATCCTGCGTGGCTCGGAACGTTCGGTCGCGCCGCGTTCGCTGCGCACGCTGGTCGCAAAGAGCCTGCCGCAGTCCGGTTCGATGGACGCGATCATCCTGACCAAGACGAATGCCCGATCGGTGGTGCACCGGCCGGGCTACATGGATTACATCGGCGTGCTGCGCTTCGACGAAGCGGGCGTGCCGATCGCCGAGCAGCGCTACCTCGGACTGTTCACCACCAATGCGTACATGGCGCGGCCGCAGGATGTGCCGCTGGTGCGGCGAAAGGTCGACTACGTGCTGCAGCAGTCGGGACTGCGCCGCGATTCGCATTCGGGCAAGGCGTTGCGCCACGTGCTCGAACTGCTGCCACGCGACGAACTGTTCCAGTGCAGCGAGGACGAGCTCTACGACATCGCGATCGGCATCCTCGCGCTGCGCGAGCGGCCGCGCACGCGGCTGTTCGTCCGCCGCGACAAGTACGGACGTTTCTACTCCTGTCTCGTCTACCTGCCACGCGACCGCTTCAACTCGGATGTGCGCTCGCGCATCGAAAACACGCTCAAGCAGGCGTTCAATGGTGAACGCATCGATTCGGCGATCCAGATCGGCGAATCGCCGCTCGCACACCTGCATCTGGTCGTGCGACCCGACCCGGGTCACCATGCCACCTACGATGTGGCCGACCTTGAGCGCCGGATCGAGCACATCGTGCGCAACATGCACGATGAGTTGCGCGACGCATTGGTGCGCCGTCATGGCGAAACGCAGGGGATGCAGCTTGCCCTCGGCTTCGGGCGCTTGCTTCCCGCCGCCTACATCGAGGAAGTGACGCCAGACTTCGCTGCGGCCGATGTCGACATGGCAACCAGTCTGCGCGGCGATGACGACCTTCGCCTGAGCCTGTACCGCTCGCATCGCAAGGACGGCATCCTGCACTTCAAGGTGTTCCGCCACGGCGGGGCCATCGTGTTGTCGGACGTGATTCCGCTACTCGAGAACATGGGCCTCAAGGTCCTCACGGAGCAGTTGTACGAGATCGACGATGGCACGCGTCCGCTGTACATCCAGGACATCACCGTTCAACCGGCGACGCGCTGCGATTTCGATATCGACGCGGTTCACGAAGCGTTTCAGACCGCGTTCGACCGCACCTGGCGCGGCGCGGCCGAGAACGATGCGTTCAACAAGCTGATCCTCGGCGCGCAGCTCGACTGGCGCCAGGTGAGCATGCTGCGCGGCTACTGCAAATACCTGCTGCAGATCGGCGTGACGTTCTCGCAGTCGTACATGGAGGAGACACTCAACCGCTATCCGGCAATCACCGGCCTGCTGGTGGAGTTGTTCGAAGCGGGTTTTGATCCTGCTCGCGAAACTGCGGGCAGCGAATTTATCGCCGCGGCCGCCGAGCGCCTGTCGAAAGAGCTGCGCACACTGGTCGCCGAGGATATCCAGAAGGCCCATCCGAAACTGATCGACGACCTCGTATCGGCGCGTGCAGCGCCGCGCGCGCAGCAGATCGGCGCAATCGTCGCAACGATCAAGGCGCTGCTCGACCACGTCGCCAGCATCGACGAGGACCGCATCCTGCGTGCGTACCTCGGTGTCATCGGCGCAACTCTGCGGACCAGTTACTTCCAGTCGAAAAACGACGAGCCTGCCCACACGATCAGCTTCAAGTTCGATTCGGGCAAGGTGCCAGATCTTCCCAAGCCACGGCCGTATCGCGAGATCTGGGTGTATGGCCCGCGCGTGGAAGGCGTGCATCTGCGCTTCGGTCCGGTCGCCCGCGGCGGTTTGCGCTGGTCCGACAGACGTGAGGATTTCCGCACGGAAGTGCTCGGCCTGGTCAAGGCGCAGATGGTCAAGAACACCGTCATCGTTCCGGTCGGATCGAAGGGCGGGTTCTTCGTCAAGCATCCGCCGGCAAGTGGTGAACGCGATGCGGTGCTCGCCGAGGGTATCGCCTGCTACAAGATGTTCATCAACGGGTTGCTCGACATCACCGACAACCTCGTCGATGGCGACATCGCGCATCCGAAGGGCGTCGTTCGGCACGACGGCGACGATCCGTATCTGGTCGTTGCCGCCGACAAGGGCACGGCGACGTTCTCCGATATCGCGAATGCAATCAGCAACGAGCACGAATTCTGGCTTGGCGATGCGTTTGCGTCCGGCGGATCGGTCGGCTACGACCACAAGAAGATGGGAATCACCGCAAAAGGCGCGTGGGAGTCGGTGAAACGACATTTCCGCGCGCTTGGGCGCAATTGCCAGTCGGAAGATTTCACCTGCGTCGGCATCGGCGACATGTCCGGCGATGTGTTCGGGAACGGCATGCTGCTGTCGCCCCACATCCAGCTGGTGGCCGCGTTCGATCACCGTCACATCTTCCTCGACCCGCACCCGGACGTGGCCGCGTCGTTCCGTGAGCGCGCGCGAATGTTCGTGCTGCCACGCTCGTCATGGGCGGACTACGATCCCAGTCTGATTTCGACCGGCGGTGGGGTCTTCGCACGCAACGCAAAGACAATTCCGGTGTCTCCCGAAATCTGTCAGGTGCTCGGCATTGATCAGGCGACCGGCCAGTTGACGCCGGCCGACCTGATGAGCGCGATTCTCAAGGCGCCTGCCGATCTGTTGTGGAATGGTGGCATCGGAACGTACGTGAAGTCGGAGAGCGAAACCAACGCGGATGTCGGCGATCGCGCGAACAATGCGCTGCGCGTCAACGGACGCGATCTTCGCTGCAAGGTGGTGGGCGAGGGCGGCAACCTCGGGTTCACCCAGAAAGGGCGCATCGAGGCAGCCCAGAATCAGGTGTTGCTCAACACCGATTTCATCGACAACTCGGCAGGTGTGGATACCTCGGACCACGAGGTCAACATCAAGATCCTCCTCAACGACGCCGTGCAGCGTGGCGAGTTGACCACCGACCAGCGCAATGTGCAGCTTGCAGCGATGACCGACGAGGTCGAGCGCCTGGTGCTGTCGGACAACTATCGTCAGAACCAGGCGATCACCGTGATGGAGCACATGTCGGTGCACCGGCTCGGCTCGAACGCCCATTTCATCCGGACGCTCGAAGGCGAGGGCCTGCTGGATCGACAGATCGAATTCCTGCCGTCGGATGCCGAACTCGCGGAACGCAAGTCGCGTCACCAGGGACTGACCCGACCCGAACTCGCCGTGCTGCTGTCGTACTCGAAGATCAAGCTGTTCCAGCAACTGCTCGATTCGGATGTGCCGGAGGATCCCTACCTCTCGAAGGAACTCATCCGCTATTTTCCGGAACCGCTGCGCGAAACGTATGCAGAACACATGCAGCGTCATCGGCTCAAGCGGGAAATCATCGCGACCGTCGTCACCAATTCGATGGTGAACCGCATGGACGCGACCTTCGTCCTGCGCATGCAGGAAGACACCGGGCAGCCGCCTGCTTCGATCGCGAAAGCGTATTCCGCGGTTCGCGAAGTGATGGACGCGCGCGGGATCTGGGCGGAGATCGAGGAGCTGGATGGAACGGTCGACGAGGCGGTTCAGGTCGATGCATTGCTCAAGGTGTGGGACCTGCTGCGCAACCTGACACGCTGGCTGCTCAATCACCGCGGCGTCGGCCTCGACATCGCCGGCATCGTCGAACGCTATTCGCCGGGCGTCGCCCAGCTTCGCGCCGCACTCCCAGATGTGCTCACGCTCATCGGCCGCGCCGATTACGACGTCGATGTCGAGAAGTGGCAGGGGCTGGAGATTCCGGCGATGCTTTCGCAGACGCTCGCGGCGATTCCGGTGCTCGGTGTCGCGCTCGACATCGTCGAGGTGGCGCTCGAAAGCGGACGCCCGATCGATCGTGTCGCGTCGGTGTTCTTCGAACTCGGCCAGGCGCTCGACATCGACGGCCTGCGTCGCCAGATCGAGAGTTTGCCGGTGGAAAGCCGCTGGCACGCACAGGCGCGTGGCTCTTTGCGCGATGAACTCGCCTCGCAGCACCGCGCTCTGGCTGCGCAGATCCTCGCGGGCACGACCGATGCAGTCGCACATCCGGTTGCGCGATGGCTGGAAAACGCGGACACCACGCTGAAATTCACCCTCGGCATGCTGGACGAGATCAAGTCGCAGAAAGTCGACTATCCGATCGCGTCCGTCGCGTTGCGACGCTTCGCGCAGCTTGTGCAGGCGGCGGCGAAGGTGGGCTGAGCGGCCTCGCATCGTGGTAGTTTCAGGGTCGTCCTCGACATTCTTGCCGGGGCGAACCGCGGAGGCTTCAAACCGATGAACCAGCGCATCGCCTTCGTGGCCAGTCCGACCGACGAAGCGCAGGCGGCCCACGCAGCCCTTGTCGCACTCCATGGGGATGCGCCGCTGGATCAGGCGGAGGTCATCGTCGCGCTGGGCGGCGACGGTTTCATGCTGCGCACCTTGCACCGGCACATGGCGCGTGGACTGCCGGTCTACGGGATGAAACTCGGCACGATCGGGTTCCTGATGAACCAGCAATCCGTCGACCCGTTGCCCGAACGCCTTTCACGCGCGCAACCGACCGTACTGCGACCCCTGGTCATGGAAGTGGCCACCGAAGCGGGAAGCGCAAGTTCCGCACTGGCATTCAACGAGGTCTCGCTGCTGCGCCAGACCAAACAGGCCGCGCATGTGCGCGTGTCATTGAACGGTGTCGTGAAACTCGAGGAGCTGATCTGCGACGGCATCCTGGTCTCGACGCCCGCCGGTTCCACCGCTTACAACCTGTCGGCGCACGGACCCATCCTGCCATTGGGATCGCATCTTCTTGCATTGACGCCGATCAGTCCGTTCCGCCCGCGTCGCTGGCGCGGCGCGATCCTGCCTGCCGTCACCGAAGTCAGGTTCGAGATCCTCGATCCTTACAAACGACCAGTCAGCGCGACAGCCGACTCGAGCGAAGTCCGAGACATCCTCGAGGTGGTTGTGCGGGAATCGGCCGAGCGAACGATGACGCTGTTGTTCGATCCAGAGCACGGCCTCGAGGAACGCATCCTCAACGAGCAGTTCGAACTGTAGTCGATGCGTTGGTGACACTCATCCGTTTTTCGTCACGCGGCGCCCGCGTCACTCGCAGGACGTTGGTCCGCCTTGCGGCCTGCGCGGCGCTGTTGTCCGCGCTGGCGGCGTGTTCGACACTGCGTTACACCGCGCACGTTGCGCGAGGCCAGCTTTCATTGCTGGCGCATCGGCAATCGGTCGCCAGAATCATCAACGATCCGGGTGCGGATGACACATTGCGAACGCGACTGCGGCAGGCGCAGGCAGCCCGGGTGTTTGCTTCAGATCAGCTGGCTCTCCCGCGCAACCGAAGCTACACGACCTACGTCGACCTGCATCGCACCTCGGTCACCTGGAATGTCTTTGCCGCACCCGAGTTCTCGGTCGAACCGATCGAGCACTGCTTTCCTTTCGCCGGGTGTGTGGCCTATCTCGGCTTCTTTGATCGCGCCCGAGCCGACGATGCGGCAGCGGCGATCCGCGCGAAGGGAAACGATGTCGCGGTTGAAGGAGCTGCCGCGTATTCGACCCTGGGCTGGTTCGCTGATCCGATCCTGTCGAGCATGCTGCGCTGGGACGACGACGAACTCGACGGCGTGATCTTTCACGAGCTCGCCCATCAGCGTCTGTATATCCAGGATGACACGGCGTTCAACGAGTCGTTTGCCACGTTTGTCCAGCAGGAAGGACTGCGTCAGTGGCGCGTGAGTCGCGGAGAGGAGGTGACGGGATCGCATGCCGATGGATTCGACCGCGCCGTCACCGAGCTCGCGCTGGAGCTTCGTGAACGATTGCGGGGCATCTATTCCCGCTCCCTCCCGCCGGACGACATGCGTGCGCAAAAAGCAAGCGGAGTGGCTGCATTCCGGTTGCGATTTTACGCTCTGCGCGACGGTCGATGGGCGGGGGACACACGCTACGAACGCTGGGTGGCGGGCCGCGTCAACAATGCAAGCCTGGTCCCGTTTGGACTCTACGATCGCTGGACGTCCGCTTTCAGCGCGATCTTCGAACGCGCAGGACACCGATGGGCACCATTTTACGACGATGTGACCGCACTATCGCATTTGCCGAGGATGCAGCGCGATTGCACGCTCATCTCGCTGTCGATCCAAACGCGCTCCAGCGATGTCCCTTCCACGGACTGTCCGGACCAGGATCCAGGCGGAGGGGCAACTCTAAGCCACTGAGGTTGCCGATTGGACCGCTGCGGTGCGTTGCTCCGTCTCGCCGCTGGTCAATATCCGCCGCTGCACTGGCACTGGGCTCGTTAACGCTCCCAATGATGGTGCAGCGACTGAGCAACCATTCAAGCGTTAGCGTGCGTTCGACCAGCGCGCGTATTCGGCTTTGGAGACCTTGCCGTCCCGGTTCGAATCAGCATGAATGAAGTCATTGGCGAGCAATGGGTAAGCCGCGGCCTCATCGGCGGTGACAAACCCCTTGCCGCTGCCGTCGAGCGACGAGAATGCAGGAGCGGGCCCAGCAGACTGCGGACCGGGCTGGCTCGAACGGACCGTCAGCTTCCCGTCCGCGGTGTCGTAGGTTGCCTGGCTTCCGTCTTGGGCGAACGATGAAATGCTGGTGGCCGCAAGCAGCGAGAAAACAGCGAAGCGAAGCGTCATGGTATTCACCTGGGTTGCGCAAGGTCGATGGGACCACCCGCGGCTCGTCACGGTGATGAGGAGCGCGCGCGTGCTGAAACTCGGATCATCCTCGTCATACTCTTAACCGCTGCGAACTCCCGGCGCGCCGCTGTGTTCGCAATCCCCTCGTGTATCGTCGATTCGCTCCCACCGGATGTCTCGAGTGTCTTGCTCTCGTTGTAATCCATCGCCATCGGTTCGCGGACGACTTTGCATGCCGGCGGCAGTCTTGGCGTGTCTTGTCCTTTGCGCATGTGGTTCCGATGTCGGGGACGGCAAGGATCCGTCGCGGGCGATCGCAGCTCCTCCCCCGGTGCATGTTCCTGCAACCATACGGTCGCCGGCGATCAACCTCGCGAACCTCGCACCGCCACCCGCCAATGGACGCCGCTCCGTCGTGAGCGTTGCGCACAGCTTCAACGCACTGGCAGGCGAACAGCGGGAAGGCTGCCTCGCCCACTCAACCGCGGACTCCTCAGCTCGATCGGTCGCCGTGCATCGGTGGACCGACGCCGCAGGCATCACGCACTATTCCGACCAGCCGCCGATCAATGGCGCGGTCGATCATCGCCTGATCGAGGTGCAGGGCCTTCCGCCAGTGGTCGTCCAGGCGTCTGGCGAAGATGCCGATCTTCCTGCGGAAACGCAGCAGCGCGCAGTGATGGACGCACTTGGCGTGCAGCGGGTGATGCGCGATGTGCTCGGTGTCGGCGCGCCGGCCGGTGTGACGCTGCGGGTGGTGCTGGTGCGTTCCCCCGAAACCTATGCGCGCCTTGTCGCCGAGCCGGCGCTTGCATCGTCCGCCGGCGCGTATTCGACAGCGACGCGCACGATCCATGTGCGGATGCAGGCGCAGGAAGAGGGCACGTTCGCGGTTCTTCGTCACGAGATCACTCACGCGCTCGTGCACGAATCGATCGGTAACCTGCCGACGCCGATCAACGAAGGCCTGGCTGAATATTTCGGGCGGTATCGCGTGCGCGGGTTTGGCGGTGAAGTGGACGTTGGTGCTGATCGCAGCGCGTTGATGCGCGCCGCGCCCACCGGAAACGCCACGGATGCATTGGTCGATCTGCTCGCGCGCGATGGCGCCGCCTTTTACGGCAACGCGTCCGGTACATCCGAGCGGGAACAGCGCTACCTTCGCGCCTACGCACTGGTCGCGTTGTTGATGCGCGGCGCGCCGGAACGGGCAGCTCTCTCTGCAATTCTCCAGCGGCAGCGGATGGCGCCCTGCGTTCCCGTGTCGACCGAACGCATTCTGGACGAGCGATATCCCGGCGGGCTCGCTGCGCTGACGACCGACTGGCTGACCTTCATGCGCAATCCATCGGACGCGATTCGCACATACTGATGTGTGAGTCGCGGTCACGATCCTCCGACGTCGCGCCAAGCCATGTCGCCACGCGCCGGCAAGTCAGGTAAGCTCACGCGCTTTGCCCGCCGATCCGCTCTGCATTGCAATCCGGGTTTGCGCGTCTTCCGTTGAGCTGCGGACGCGCAGTCCATCCGGGCATGCAACGGATGGAACCTTCGCAATGCCGGTGGCAGCGTCTTGTCCTGTTCGTGCCACGACGGATCCGTTGTCCGGCTGCGCGCTGGACGGAACGGCGCAGTGATCTTCCGATGGTTGGGCTGGTCGCGCGAAGACGGTCTGTTGAAATTTGCGGTTATTGCCTCATTGAGAGGTTTCGAAAACGTTTGCCGGACGCTTCGTATCGGCGATCACGGTCAAGGAGATGAAAAATGCTGACCCTCAACGTGCGTGGCTTGCCACGTAGCGCCACCGAGAATTCGGTCAACGAGCTGTTCGGAAAATTCGGTCGCGTGCACAAGCTCAAGCTTGCGACGGATCCATTCAAGAACGAGTGCAAGGGTTTCGCCGAACTCGAGATGGAAGGCCACGAGGCACGCGCGGCCATCGCCAGTCTCGACGGTTCCACGCAGGACGGTGCCACCGTTCGTGTCGGTCTGGCCAGCGATCGCCCGCAGCGCGGACGCCGCTGATCGAGCGCGCCGGTTGTCCGGCGCGCCCGCGTTTTCACGTCCGACGTGGTTGCTGGCATCATGGGGATATCCTTGCCCCTCGTGATGGCCGATGTCCGAGCAAACCGCGCTACTGATCGAACCACGACTGCACGACCTGGGTGACGGCTTCACGGTCCGACGATTGCTGCCGTTTCGCCTGCGGCGCAATGTCGGCCCTTTCGTTTTCTTCGACCACATCGGTCCGGCCGCTATTGCGCCCGGGCGCGGCCTCGACGTGCGACCACATCCGCATATCGGGCTCGCCACCGTCACTTATCTGTACGAAGGTGCGCTGACGCACCGCGACAGCCTGGGTCGCGATCAGGTCATTCGTCCGGGCGACGTCAACTGGATGACCGCCGGGCGCGGCGTCGTTCATTCCGAACGCACTCCGGCTCCGGAACGGGCACGCGGACATCGGATGCACGGCATCCAGACGTGGGTCGCGCTGCCACGTGAGTTTGCCGAAACGGCGCCCGAATTCCTGCATCACGAAGCCGATTCGCTGCCATTCGCGGATCGGGACGGGGTTCGGCTGCGGGTGATCGCCGGGCGCGCATTCGATCTGGAGTCTCCCGTTCGCGTGTTCTCACCGACGTTGTACGTGGACGTCGAGATGCAAGTCGGCAGCCGCCTCGTCGTTCCGCCGGAACACGCCGAGCGCGCAATCTACGTGGTCTCCGGTGATGTCGATGTGGATGGCGTGGGTGTCGCTCCGACGCACATGCAGGTCCTGGCCGACGGTGACGTCGAGGTGCGCGCGACCAGCACGGCGCGTGTCCTGTTGTGTGGAGGAGCTCCGCTCGATGGCGAACGCATCCTGTGGTGGAATTTCGTCGCGTCGAGTCAGGAACGTATCGATCAGGCCAAGGCGGATTGGCTCGGACAGCGCTTCGGCGACGTTCCGGGTGAGGCGGAATTCATTCCGTTGCCCGAGCACTGATCCACCGACACGGGACAACCTCATGTCGAACCGCTTGCGCTTCCGCGAGTTCTATCCGTTCTATCTGGCCGAACATGCGAATCGCATGTGCCGCCGCTTGCACTTCGTCGGTACGACGCTCGTGCTGTTGACACTCGTGACCGCGCTCGCAACAGGTCGGCTGCAGTGGCTGTGGCTGATGCCGTTGTTTGGCTACGGACTCGCGTGGGCAGGCCATGCCCTGTTCGAGAAGAATCGACCGGCGACCTTCCGGCATCCGTTCTACAGTTTCGCTGGCGACTGGGTGATGTACTGGGACATCCTGCGCGGTCGCGTGCAGCTCTGAATGACAGACACGCGCGTCCCGGCGAATCCCGCAAGCGGTCGCCTGCGCCATATCGATGCGTTGCGTGCGCTCGCGGCGTTGCTCGTGCTGTGGCGGCACGTGGGCGACGCGTACGTGCACGTGGCCGCTCCGGCACGCACGTCGGGAGCGTGGCTGCGCGACGTGGCGGCCACGTTCGATGCCGGCAACGTCGGCGTCGTCGTGTTCTTCCT
>NZ_JBDSWZ010000054.1:0-8477 GCF_039926425.1 Dokdonella sp. | reverse complement strand
AGCGTGGACGCGCACCGCGATCTGGAATATCGGATTCGCGATCAACGTTGCGCTGTTCTTCTCGCCGTGGTGGAGCAAATGACGCTGTTCCGTCGTATGCTGGATCGCCGAACAACCCGAAAGGATTGGTGCGCACCGCTCATCACCCGGTGCTTGTCGACCGCGTCGGGTAGAAGCATGAGGGCGCACCGGACGAGCCGTCGAATCCGCGCCGCGATTGTTGGACCAGCGTGATCGCGCTGCGATGGAGGCACGATGGAGCTTGCACTCAAATCGGACGACGAGATTCGTGCGGTGGCGGATCCGATCATGGACAACCTGATGCGCGCGTCGACCGCGATCGATTACCACCGGCACACGCGCGATTTCACCGAACGCGCTCGAAGCGTCCTCTCGAGCAGCGCATTCGAATGCATTTGCAGGCAGTATCAGCAGACGCAAGGTGACTTCGCGGAACGCACGTTTGTCGCGGCGTTCAGGCGACCGGCGTCAGTCGCGGTGGTCTGGCGACAGACGTTCACGAAGGCACCCGGCGACTATGTCGCCGAGATCGTTCTCGTTCAACGGGGCGACCAGACCCTGGTCGACCACGTGATGGTTTTTTAGGACGGCCCGTGCGGAGCGATGCAGGCCGCTTCGCTTCGACCCGTTGTCCAGCGAGAGGTGCCCAGTGAGCGATGCAGCAAGCTCGTCGTCGCAGTTCCGCGCGTCATCGCAGCGCGCGTCAGGAACCGATCTGCCAGCGCTGCCTGAGGTGAGTGCCGGACGCTATCGCCACTACAAGGGTGGCGACTACGAGGTGATCGGTGTCGCGAGACACAGCGAGTCGCTCGAACCCGTCGTCCTATACCGGCCTCTCTACAACGACAGCGGCTTGTGGATTCGTCCCTGGGCCATGTTCTTCGAACAGGTGGACCATGCGGGGCGCCTTCAGCCGAGATTTGCATGGATGGGTGACGCAGCCGATGCGGAGTCCGATTGCGTGCCTGACCTTGCGGATGGCACGGTTTCCGGTCGCGGCGTGATTCCCTGATCGCGCGTCCCCGATGGCATCCGCATGCGTCCCCAGGCACGGATGGCGGCAGAGCACCGCGGATTGCGCGAACGGCCGCAGGATGCGTCGATGCTCATCGTCGCGACGATCCCGTGACGCGGCAAGCGCAAGAGGCAGCATCGCCCCGATCCATCGCCCCGACGGTTTCTGCGCGTCTCTTGCCCGTATCATTTTCCGCACGACCATCGCGGCCGACGACGACCGGGCCGTTTTGCCGAAGCCGGAGAGGAGAGCACCGATGAGAAGCGTGATCCTGCTGGCGGCGTTCGCGGCTGTCCCGGTGGCGGCCGGCGAGGTCTACAAGTGCAAGGGACCCAAAGGCGACATCACCTTCACCAACATCAAGTGCCCGGAGCACACGGACACGGAGCGTTACGCGACGTACGAGCCGGAACCGGAACCGCCGCTTCCGTCGCCGACGACACCGGATCCGGGTGAGGCCGCTCCGAGTTTTGCCAATGTCGTTTCGTCGGATGCGAGCGGAGAGCCCGCCATGCCCGCCTTGCCGCCGCCCGGTTCACCGTCGGCGGAGTCGTCGCTGATGCCCGTCGAACAACCGGTGGATCCAGCCCACCCACCGGTCGCCGCGGAAAGCGCGAGTCTTCCGGCCGGGTACAAATGCTCGGACGGCCAAACCATGTGGCTTCAATCGACACCGTGTCCGGCGGCCTCAGCACGTGCTTTACCGGCGGCGGGCGAAGCGTCCGCTCCCGAAGCTGCGCCAGCGACTGCTTCCACTGCGTCGACGCAAACTCTGGAGATTCCACCGGCATCCTCCTCGCAGAGTGCGCTGTGCGAGCAGCTCATTGCGCAGGTCGGCAGTCCCGAACATCGCAATGACGGGCCGGGTACCGACGAGTTGAACAAACTGCTCGCCGCCAACGGGTGCAAGCACTAGCCAAGTCGAGATGCCACCGCGTGCGCAACATGCGATCTGCCGGATGCGCGCAGCGTGGTGGCTCAGCGGTCCGTCGTGAGCGGAGTGAAACGCCGGTCGTCCTTGTCTGCGCGAGGATTTTCGAGTGAATCCGGTACATTTTGCCCATGTCGTCGGGGCCCGGGATCTCGGTATAGTTTTGCAGAATATCGCACGAGTGCTCCCCCATGGATCACAACCTGGCCGACGAAGCGAGGCGCATGTTCCAGACGCGGCATCCGCTCGAGATCTTCGAAGACGAGTCGTGGCGACCGCTGGAGGACACATCGGTCTGCGCGACAGTGTTCGAGTTGCCGGTGGCGCGAGCGATGGACGTGTCGGGCGGCGTCCGCCTACCGGACGGGCGCGTGGTCCGATTCCGCGTTCCGCGCCATCGCATGTTCGACGAGGTGGAGTTCGTCCGCACCGACCACGGACAGATCGATGGTGCCACCGCCCACTGTGCGACGTGCGGTGCGTATCGCCTGCTCCAGGTCACGCTGTTTTCGGGAGGCCACTCGCTGCGATGCGCGTTCTGCTCCGCGTGGGAAACGGAGGAGCTCGTTCGCGGCAAGCCGCTCTGACTGATTCGGGGACAGTTGGCTGGCGTGCGGGCGCCGCATCCGTTGCCGGGCAACTTCACAGCCGCAGCCTTCAGTCGATGCATCGGCGCCCAGTTGCGTCAGCCGGATCCCGGACCTGCTCCGACCCATGACGAAAGCCCATTGCCCGCCTGGCGCTGGCGTGGTCAGCTTCGCTCCTTGTCCAGGGCGAGTGCTCCAATGTCTGCTGTTCTCCGCGTTGCGCTGCTGCTTCTTCTCGTTGCATGCCCGGTCGTCGCGATCGCCACATCGATCGTCGAGGCTCCTCCGACCGGGAAACTTCCGACCGATGCGAGCCCGCAACACTACGCGTTGCACCTGACCATCGATCCGCGCCTCGATCGATTCGAAGGCGAGACGCGTATCCGGGTGGTGTTGTCGCGCCCGATGGATCACGTCTGGATCCATGCGAAATCGCTCACGGTGACCGCAGCGCGCGTGATCGATGCGGCCGGCAACGCGACCCCGGTGCAGGCGACCGCGGTGCCCGATGCGGCGCTGCTCAAGCTCGCATTTGCGCGCACGCTGCAAGCGCAGGAGGTCGAGCTGGTGCTCGCCTACACGGCGCCGTTCAACGCACAACTGGAAGGCCTCTACAAGGTGAAGGTCGGCGACGACAGCTATGCGGTGAGCCAGATGGAGCCGGCCAGCGCGCGTTTTGCATTTCCCGGATTCGACGAGCCGCGGTTCAAGACACCGTTCGACATCGTGCTGACCGTCCCGAAAGGCGACGTGGCCGTGTCGAACACGCGTCAACTGCGCGAGGAGGTGTCGAAGGATGACCGATGGAAGACCCTGACGTTTGCGACGACAAAACCGTTGCCCACCTATCTCGTTGCATTTGCAGTCGGGCCGTGGGAGGTCGTCGACGCGCCGGCCATTGCACCGAATGCGGTAAGGAAGACGGCGGTGCCGCTGCGCGGCATCGGTCCGCGTGGAACCGCAAAGCAGCTCGCGTGGGCTCTTGAAGTCGCGCCGTCGATCGTGACGTTCTTCGAGGAGTACACCCAGCAACCGTATCCGTTCGACAAGCTCGACGTGCTCGGCGCGCCGGATTTCGCCGCGGGTGCGATGGAGAACGCGGGCTTGATCATTTACCGCGACGCCTATCTGTTGATCGACGCGCACGCGGCCGCCGATCGCTATCGACGCGTGTTCAACATCGAGGCGCACGAGATTGCGCATCAGTGGTACGGCGATCTGGTGACCGTGCCATGGTGGGACGACATCTGGCTCAACGAAGCGTATGCGACGTGGGCGCAGTCGAAAGCGACCACCGCGCTGCGGCCCGAGTACCACGCGCCGCTCGAACGTCTCGAAGCGCGGCTCGAGGCGATGGGCAGCGACAGTCTGCTCAGCACGCGCAAGATCCGCCAGCCGATTCTCGGCAAGGGAGACATCGTGACCGCGTTCGACGGCATCACGTACCAGAAGGGTGCCGCGGTGCTTGGCATGTTCGAGGCGTGGGTCGGCGAGGAGACCTTCCGCAAGGGCATGCGAGCCTATCTCGCGCGCCATGCATTTGGCAGCGGCAGCTCCGACGATCTGATCGCGACACTGGCCGAAACCAGCGGCAAGGGTGAGACGTTTGCGAAAGCGATGCGCAGCTTCCTCGATCAGCCTGGTGTCCCGCTGGTGCAGGCTGAGCAGGCCTGCAAGAACGGCAAGGCTACGCTGACGCTCGCGCAGTTGCGCTACCTGCCGTTCGGTGTGTTTGCGAAGGAAACGCCGCGCTGGGGCATTCCGGTGTGCACCCGCTTCGGTCACGGCGCGACGTCGGACACGCAGTGTTTTCTCCTGGAAAAGGAGAAGCAGACGTTCGACGTCGCCGGCCAGTGTGCAGACTGGTTCCTGCCGAACGCCGACGCGCGTGGCTATTACCGTTTCGACATGACTGCCGCGGATCTTGCCCGGCTGGGTGCAGTTGCGGGAACACTGAGCGAACCCGAACAACTGGTGTATGCCGATGCCATCGCCAGTGCGTTCAATCGCGGCACGCTCGGACCCGCGGCCGTCCTCGACGCGATGCCGGCGCTGGCTTCTTCACCGATGCCGCAAGTGTCGACCGCGCTGGTCGAGTCCTTCGAATGGATCCGCGAATACCTGTCCGATTCAGCCACACGAACGCTGCTGGATGCGTATGCATCGCGCCTCTACGCACCGCGACTGGCAGAGCTTGGCTATCGACGAAAGGACGGCGAGGCGGGCACCGCGACTGCGTTGCGTACCCGCCTGGCGGATTTCCTCGCGATCGTCGTGCGCGATGCACAGGTACGCGCGGAACTGGCCAGGCAGGGAAGGGCAGCGCTGGGTCTCGACGGAAGCGGCAAGGTGGATCTGTCGCTCACCGACGCGGATCTGCGAACCACCGCGCTGCAGGTAACCGTGCAGGATGGCGGTGTCGCCGCGTTCGATGCGGTGCTGGCCGAACTCGCGCGCAATCACGACACCACGCAACGCTATGCGCTGCTCGGCGCGCTTGGCGCGACGCGCGATGCGGCGCTCGCCGAACGCGCGCGCAACTTTGGCCTGACGCCCGCGGTGCAGATTGGCGAGATGGCGCGCCTCTACGACGCGCAGGTCGAGCAACCGGAGAACCGTTCCGCCATGTGGACCTGGTTGCAGGCGCACTTCGATGCGTATCGCGTGCGAGTGCCCGCGTTCGCCCAGGCGTATTTGCCGAAGACCGTCGCCGACGGACGTTGCAGCAATGCCGCGGCGGACGAACTCGTCCACTTCTTCGAGCCGCGCCTCAAAGACCTGATCGGCGGTGGCCGCGGCCTTGGCCAGACAGTCGAACGCATCCGTCAATGCGGAGGCCTGCGCGAAAAGGAGGGGACTGCCGCGTTGAAGGCATGGGCCGAGAGACAGCCCTCAACGGGCGATAGCGAGCACGCACTGCGCTGACGTGTGCCATGCGTTCATAGGCTGGACGACCGCAGGTCGGCCGGCGGCTGTTCATTCGAAGCGAGGAGCGCCGGCCGCAGAATGCGCGTCCGGCCTACGAGGTTGCCATTGACGCCAGGCCACCTTGCTAAGATGCCGGGCATCTGAGCGATGACGGCAATACCCATGGACGAACACCCCGCGGTCGATCCGTTCTCGCGCATTCCCGAGCGCAACACGGGGGATGTGCTGTTGCGCACGGCGCAGCAGCATCATGTTGCGCTGTCGAGCATGGCGGATCTGAAAGCGAATATCCTGATCACGGTGTCGTCGATCGTGCTCACGATGACGCTCGGTCGAATGAATGACCCGTCGCTGCGCGTGGCGTTTCTGACCCTCACGGTGTTCACGCTGATCGCATTGTTGCTCGCGATTCTCGCCGTGCTTCCGAAATACCGCGCGATCAAGGTGACCGGCGATCACCTTCCTGCCGGGTTCAACCTGATGTTCTTCGGACACTTTGCAGAACTGCCGCGTGAGCGCTTCCTCGAAGAAGTGACGCGTGCGATGAAACCCGATGGTTCGGTCTACGCGACAATGGCGAACGACCTGTATTCGCTTGGCTGGTATCTCGCGCATCGAAAGTACCGGTATCTCCGCTACAGCTATCTGTCCTTCCTGATCGGCTTCCTGCTCGCGGGTATGGCACAGGTCTGGCATCTGCTGACGGCCTGAGTTGCACGGCAGTACGCGTGCGATTGGGGAAATCGCGCGGCTGCAAACCCCGGCGCGCCCATCGCGCCGTTGCACCACCATGGTTTTTCCGGGAGAGGGTTTCCATGCGCCAATGTGTCGTTCGTTTCCTGTGGCTCGCCTGCCTGTTGATCGTCGAGAGTGCGCATGCGCAGTCGCCGATTCCACCGACGCTCGATGCGTGGCGTGGCTGGGTGTTGCACAACCTCGACTATCGCGCTTGCCCGCTGATTGCCGGACGCACCGGCGCCTCCGAAGCGGAATTCATGTGCGCGTGGCCCGGCACGTTGAACCTCGCCACCGATGCGACGGGCGCGAACATCAGCCAGCGCTGGCACGTCGAGACCGACGCGTGGGTGGCGCTTCCGGGAGATACGGACCATTGGCCGCAGCAAGTGAGCGTCGACGGACAACCGGCACCGGTGGTGGATCACGGCGGTCCAAGCCTGCGTCTTGTTGCCGGCAACCACGAGGTCCGCGCACGCCTCGTCTGGCAAGACCGGCCCCAGACCTTGCGGGTGCCGGGCACAGTCGGGCTCGTTGCCCTCAGCGTCGATGGCAAGCCGGTGGTGCCGGTGCAGCGCGATGGCGACGAACTGACGTTGGGACGTGCGGCAGCAACCGCGCCCGAGGCCGACAGCATCGAGCTGCGCGTGCATCGCCGTCTCGACGATGGCGTTCCCGCGTTGCTTCACACGTTGATCGCGCTGCACGTCTCCGGTCAGGCGCGCGAGGAAATCATCGGACCCGTGCTGCCCGCGGGTTTCGTTCCGCTGGCGCTCGACAGTGTGTGGCCGGCGCGACTGGATGCGGATGGACGCCTGCGCGTGCGCGTGCAACCAGGCGACAACACGCTGGTGCTCGACGCGCGTGCCGACGCACCGTTGACCACTGTCACTGCAAAACTTGCCGCCTCACCGTGGCCCATCCAGGAAATCTGGAGCTACGCCACGGCACCCCGTTTGCGCATCACCTCGGCAACCGGCGCGGTGCAGGTCGATCCAAACGAAGCCGGCGTGCCCGGTGACTGGGCCGCGTATCCCGCATTTGCGCTCGCCGACGGCGCCACGCTGACCATCGACGAACGGTCGCGCGGCGCTGCGTCGGACCAGCGCAACCGACTGTCGTTGTCACGACAGATGTGGCTCGACTTCGACGGCCGCGGCTGGTTCGCGCGAGACCATGTCAGCGGAGAGATGCTGCAAGGATGGCGCCTCGATGCCGCGTTGCCGTTCGCCGTCGAACGCGCCGATGCGATCGGCGTCGGCCGCAACGGGAGACCCGATGAAGCGCTGCTCGTGACGCACGGCGCGCAAGCACAGCTCAGTGGTGTCGAATGGCGCACGCCGCTGGTCGATCTCGCCGCCGGCCTTCGCGTCGAAACAGCGGGCGCCTCGATGCCCATCGTCGGTTGGCAAGACACCTTCGACCGCGTGGACACCACGCTCCACCTGCCCAACGGGTATCAGCTCCTAGCGGCGCCCGGCGCCGATCAGGCCGCCGGCAGCTGGATCTCCAGCTGGAACCTGTTCGGCGTGTTCATCTGTGCGGTCGTGCTGTTGCTTGCATGGCGCTTGTTCGGCCCACTGGGTGCGTTGGCGGTCCTGGTCTATCTCGCGCTCGCGCATCAGGAACGTGGATCGCCGTTCTGGAGCCTGCTCGCAGCGATTGCGATCGCGCTGATTGCGCGCGCACTACCCGAGGGTCGGCTGTCGCGCGCGACGGAGTGGTTGCGTCGCGCGGCACTCGCGCTCCTCGTCCTCCTCGCGCTTCCATTCGTCGCAGATCAGGTGCGCTACGCGTTGCATCCGCAGCTGGAGAACGATGGCGGGGGGGCGCTCGATCTCGATTTCGGGGCGAAGAAAGAGCTCGCCGGTTCGATGGCGGATGCGCTGGACAGCGACATCGTGCAGACGCCGCAGCCCGAAGAATCCGCTTCGGCTCCGATGTCGCCTCCTCCTCCTCCCGCGCCGGCGATCGAAGCGCAGGGCGGAGCCGTCAAACCGGGATTGTTTCGGCATCGATCATCCAAAAACAGCGTCGGAGAACAAAAGCTGGAATCTGACGCGGCCACGAATCCGGCCGTGCGTCGCGACCAGATCGGCCACTACAGTGTATCCACCGTCGTGCAGACCGGCGCCGGCGAACCAGGCTGGCAGCTCGGCCGGCGCTATCAATTGAGCTGGAGTGGTCCGGTGCAGCCGGAGCAGACCGTGCGCCTTGTGATCGCGTCGCCGTGGATGGTGCGCACGCTGCGCATCGTGCT
>NZ_JBDSWZ010000053.1:0-6737 GCF_039926425.1 Dokdonella sp. | reverse complement strand
TGTTCGCGCAAGCCGATCCGTGGCTGATGGCGCCGCTGGCGATCTGGCTGGTCGTCTACTGCGCGCTGATGGCGTACTTCGTGCCGCTGATGAAATCGCGCGCGTGGATTGCGTCGGATGCCCGCTCGCAGGTGATGGGTCGCATCGTCGACGGCTACACAAACATCGGCACGCTCAAGCTGTTCTCGCATTCACGCCGCGAAGAAGACTATGTGCGCGGCGCGATTACCGAACTGGTCGTCAAGCATCAAGGGCAGACGCGCGTCACGACGGGCATGGATACGTCGATCGCGATCGCCAACGGTTTCCTGATCGTCGGCACCTGCGGCCTGGCGTTGTGGTTATGGAGCCGAGGCCAGATCAGCGTCGGGGCAATCACGCTCGCAACGGGTCTGGTCATCCGCATCCACAACATGTCGGGCTGGATCATGTGGACCGTCAACGGCATC
This sequence comes from Dokdonella sp., assembly GCF_039926425.1. GTDB lineage: Bacteria > Pseudomonadota > Gammaproteobacteria > Xanthomonadales > Rhodanobacteraceae > Dokdonella_A. The sequence continues at coordinate 6,288 of NZ_JBDSWZ010000053.1, read as the reverse complement.
TTCGAAAACATCGGCGCAGTGCAGGACGGCATCACGTCGATCTCGCAGCCGACCAGTGTGCGCGACGCGCACGACGCACAGCCGATCGTGGTCGACCATGGGGATGTGCGTTTCGAGCACATCCATTTTCATTACGGCAAACGGGGCGGGGTGATTTCCGGGCTGGACCTGCACGTGCGCGCCGGCGAGAAGATCGGGCTGGTCGGTCCTTCCGGCGCTGGCAAGTCGACGCTGGTCAACGTCATGTTGCGTCTGTACGACCTGGAGAGCGGCCGCATCCTCATCGATGGCCACGACATCGCGCATGCAACACAGGACAGCTTGCGTGAGCAGATCGGCGTGGTCACGCAGGACACCTCGCTTCTGCATCGTTCGATCCGCGACAACCTGTTGTATGGCCGCCCGGATGCCAGCGACGCGCAACTGCGTACCGCGGTGTCCAAGGCGCGCGCCGACACATTCATCGACCAGCTCGTCGACGGTGAAGGCCGCCGCGGTTACGACGCCCACGTCGGCGAGCGCGGCGTCAAACTGTCGGGTGGCCAGCGACAACGTATTGCGATCGCGCGCGTGCTGCTCAAGGACGCACCGATCCTCGTGATGGACGAAGCCACCTCGGCACTCGACTCGGAAGTGGAAGCGGCGATCCAGGACAACCTCGACGAACTGATGGCCGGCAAGACGGTGATCGCGATTGCGCATCGACTGTCGACCATCGCCCGGATGGATCGACTGGTGGTGATGGACAACGGCGCGATTGTCGAGAGCGGCAAGCATCGCGAGTTGATCGCGCGGGGCGGACTGTACGCACGATTGTGGGCAAGGCAGACCGGAGGATTCGTCGCGATGGATCTTTGATGAACCGGGAATGTCCCTTGCGAAAAGCGCGCAGTCGCCGGATGACTGGCGTATCGGTGTCACCCGCATCGCAACAGTCCGGTTCAAGCCCTCAAGTTGCATCGACCAACGCATTGCGCGCGACGGCGTGTCGAATGTCGGCGTCGATCATTCCGAGACCGGTCTTCGGCTCGACAACGGTCTGGTGGGTCATGTCGACCCCACCGATCATCGACCGGCACCGCTGTTCGCATTCGAGGGGACGACATCACGGATGGACTGTCGTCGATTCCCGATAGCAGTTCATCCCATCCAGCGGGCGAACGCTTGCCCATCGGTGGCATAGCAGCTGCACGCCGCGGCTTCCAGTCCAACCCGATCGAGCACTTTGACCCGTCCGCGGTGATACGTCACAAGACCGCGACGCTGCAACTCGCCAGCCGCATCGGTCACGCCGACTCGACGAACGCCCAGCATGTAGGCAAGGAATTCGTGAGTGACCTGAAAATGATCTGCGCGCGCCCGGTCCTGACTCATCAGGAACCAGCGTGCCAGCCGCGGCCCGAGTTGGTGGAAGCGAACGCAACCGGCAGCGTTCGCCATCACGAGGAACATGGCGTAGAGATAGCGATTCATCGCGCGGCGCAGGGCGTCGCTGCCTGCCAGCTGGTTTCGAAAGTCGGCCGCCCGCACACGCCAGGCGACGCCGACTCCCTGGACAATGGCGCGAATGGGCTCGATGTCAATCCCTAGCGACACGTGCGCGCCGAGCATGCCTTCCCGGCCGATCATTCCAACTTCCAGACCGGGGTGTTTCGCGATTTCAGCGATCAGCGAAACGAAACCAGTGTTCGGGAAGTAGACGTATCGGGCGCGTTGACCGGGTTCGGACAGCACGTCTGAAAGGGCCAGTTCGACCGGCTCGCACAGCGACAACAGGCTCTTACGGTCACGAACCGGCAGGCGGGCGATCATCTGGTTTCCGGTGTCGCGCATCCCGCTTCCCCATCGAGTGGATTGTTCGTCCGAGGGGAACGCACCGACGTTCGATGGAATTCCGTGTTTCCTCGCTTTCGTCGCGAGTATCGGTCAGCTGCTCGATGAGAACGGTCTGCTAGCACACACAGCTGCGCAATCGTTAGTCGAGCGGCGCACACTCACACCGCTTCGCCGACGGGAAGGAGCTTGTCGTACTCATCCTTGACGACGCGATAGCATTCGCAGGAACGCTTCTCCAGTCCTGGACGATCGAGCACCTTGATGCGTCCCCTGCGGTAGCTGATCAGGCCGGCATCGCTCAAATGGCCTGCCGCTTCCGTCACCCCTTCGCGGCGCACGCCGAGCATGTTGGCAATCAGTTCCTGCGTCATCACCAGGTCGCTCGACGCGAGTCGATCGAGGCTCAGCAACAACCACCGGCACAACTGCTGGTCGAGCGTATGGTGCCGATTGCACACGGCGGTCTGTGACATCTGCGTGATCAGCGCCTGCGTGTAACGAAGCAGCAGGTGCATGACGGGGCCGATCTTGTTGAACTCGCGCAATAGAAAATCCGCTTTCAGCCGGATTCCCTTTCCCGCACTTTGCACCACCGCACGGCTTGGCGTCGTTGCTCCACCCATGAAAAGAAAAACGCCGACGATGCCCTCATGGCCGACGACTGCGATTTCCGCGGAGTCACCGTCTTCCATCACGTGAAGGAGGGAAACAATGGCGGTCGTCGGAAAGAAGACGTGCGAGAGACCGCCCCCGGACTCGTAGACGACTTTCCCCAACGCCCAATCGACCGACTCCAGATGCGGCAGCCAACGCTGGAATTCGGCTTCGGGGAGTGCTGCAAGCAGCTGGTTGCGTTTGGGATCGTTGTTGGTGGGCACTTTCAGGCCTGGCTGGATGAACCTGAGCACGCCGAAGCGATCCGCCTGCATACCCCGGAATGGCGTCGCCGACCGAACCACAGGGAGAACTCTCTCTGTCCGGCAGCGTACACCACCCACGTCCTTCAGTGTGGTCGGTTGCCTCGATTGCCTTTTCGATGGCCGCCGTCGTCTGGAGGTCCGTCCTGTCACGGCGCACTCGCCAGAGGACATCCGGAGACAGGGCGCACGATTGGCTAGCGATCGCGAGCGCGCCGAGACAGGAAGCCAGCGCAAACCTTCGCCGCAACCAGAAGGTCTACGTTGCGGCGAGGCGGGAGTCGACGCCTGGTCCGCGGCGAATTGCGCGCACATGTCGATAAGAATGCCGATTGACTCCATCGCTCCTCCGTGCGGTCACGTCCATTGGCCACCCAATTTTTCCGAGAGAGCACGACGCCTGACGCGATCGCGAGCGGGAGGACGAAGTTCGTTCGTTGCCGTACAGACGTCTCCGCGCGATGAGAACACTCTCGAATCCTCGCGCAGAAAGGATGACCGATCCTCGACATTCTCTGTGGGTGTCGACGTCGCCAGTCGAGTCGCTGACCTCGTCACGACGAATGCGAGTTGGAGTGGCGGGGCTTCAATCGGAGGCGGCTCCGGTGACCCTTGAATCACGTCGGCTCCGAAATGCCAGTCCTGCATTCCACAATCGGGAGACCACGATGGCGGACGAAAGTGAAGTGAGCACATCGGAACGGAGGAGCGTTTTTGCCGCGTTCGAAACGACGAGCGACCGGGACGCCCTTCTCGCCTGCGTTGCGCGCGACGACCGCATCAAGCTGGTCGACAGTGTGCATGACTGGGGAAGCTGCAATGGCGTTCCATGCTTCGAGTTGGCGATCCGCGCGGGCGCAAATGCTGCGCCCGTCGCCGCCCGCCGCTCGTTCCTGAGTCAACTGGCCGATGCGGCGGACCGCGGAATGCTGACCGATTTCAGGATTGTCAGCGGCATCGAATTGCTGCAGCGGCATGTGTTTTCCCGACGCGCCGAATCGTCCAGCCAACGTTCCGGGGGGATATTGGACGAAACAGCACGTTCTTCACAGCCCGACGTGTAGCAAGCACCTGTCCACCGTCACATACGCGTCATCCGCACTCGCCAGACGATGAATGTCAGAGCCATTGCCCGCGGGAGGGTTCGTCCGAATGAGCGAGTGTGAGCGGCTGGAACGTTGTGCGCTACCGAACGGACAGCACGTCGAAACAAGTAGAACCTTCGCAACACGCATCGTTCGTAAGAAGAAGGGCAGTCATGACCAGTGTTGACCGGGATGTTTCAGCGGCCGGCGATCAACGGGGACCGCTACCGACCGAGTCATTCAACCTGATTCGCGCCGACGTGCAGTGGAAGGAAAAATTGCGCGATGGCACGACGGTGCTGATTCGCGCGATAGGTGACGAAGATGCGGAATTTGAACGCTCTTTCATCGAGCGATTGTCGCCGCAGTCGCGTCGGTTCCGATTCCTCGGTGAAATCAAGAGTCCCGATTCCAGGCTGCTGAGGCAGTTGACGCATGTCGATCAGGTCAATGACGTCGCGTTTGTCGCGCTGATCGCGGATGGCGCGATCGAACGCGAAATCGGCGTGAGTCGCTACAGCAAACTTGCCGATGGCGTGACCTGCGAATGCGCCATCGCCGTCAGCGACGAATGGCACAATCAAGGACTCGCGACACTGCTCTTGAATCATTTGATTCAATTCGCGCGCGAGCACGGCATCTCGCGTATGTACTCGGTCGACTCCCCGGACAATCAGGCGATGCGCGATCTCGCCGAACATCTTGGTTTCGTACGTACGCGGGATCCGAACGATGCGCGACAGGTGATGCATACACTGGATCTCAACGCGCCGACGGTCTAGCCGTTGAGAGTCTTTCCGGATTCGAAACCGGTGTTCTCGTTGCGATCTGTTTCATCCTCCTCGTCCGGTAGTGCACAGAGGGAATCGCGGGAGTCGCTCATCTTGTAGTCGATGGATCTGCAGCTGTTTGCGGCGATGCAGACATGTTCGTAACCCGCGTCTCGCCGCACCGTTGCGGAGATCTCGCGAGCAGATATCCGGGTAGGTTTGCGGGGATGACAATCATGCAGGGTCCATGGATTTACAGTTCAGTCCTGCTGCCTCACGCCGGCGAGGCGATCGAGTTCAAGCTCGAACAGCGGGAGCAGCCGATCTGCGGAACCTTTGCAGCCGACGCCTTCCACTCGCGTTGGGCCGATTATGGCCGAAGCCACGTCGGATCCTGGCGCCGCCTCGACGACGATCGATCGTCTCTGCCCATCAATGCATGCCCCTCCAAAACGGGGTCGTTTTCCCGGTTTTTCGAGCGGCTGAAGCCGAAGCCTTCGGTCACGCGCGGCAGTAATCTGCCAATGCCGTCGCGTCACCTCCCACAGACCCCTGCGATCGCCGCGACCACGTCGCAACCGGTGATGGTTGATTCCTCCGTGCACGCGCTTTCCATACCAATCCGATGGCATCCTGGTGATTGACGCTGGTCGAAATGGCTTGCGGATGCCACGCGCGTGAGCGGATCCGGCTGGACGCGTACGAATGGATCAAGACCGAGCTCGACGAGCCAGGAATGGCGAAACGTGCGGAACCCGCCATGACGGGTCCTGGCACTCGCATCCTGACGATCAACGGCGGTTCGTCGAGTATCAAGTTCGCGTTGTTCGATGCGGCGCACGAACCGTTGAGAATCCTGTCTGGCAGGATTGAACGGATCGGACTTTCCGGCGCCACCTTTCACGTCAAACACGCGAAGCCTGTCAACAGTTTTTGCCGCAAGGTGATCGCGCGGGATTACACCACGGCAGTCGGCATGTTGATGGACTGGATCGGAAAAGACTCGGATTGCGGTGCGTTGACAGCGGTGGGCCATCGTGTCGTGCACGGCGGCCCCGACTATGTCGAACCGCAGCACATCACCCCGGAATTGCTCATCGAGCTGCGGCGTCTGAAGGCGTTCGATCCCGAGCATTTGCCCGAGGAAATCCTGCTGATCGAAGCGTTCCGTCATCGTTTCGCGGAGCTTGAGCAAATTGCGTGTTTCGACACCGCGTTTCATCATGATCTACCGCGGGTTGCCAGGCTGCTGCCGATCCCGCGACGCTACGAAGCAATGGGCGTGCGGCGTTACGGCTTTCACGGGTTGTCTTACGCGTTTCTCATGGATGAACTTGTGCGCCTCGGCGATGCGGCTGCAACCGCGGGTCGCGTTATTCTCGTCCACCTTGGCAGCGGCGTGAGCCTCGCGGCCGTGCGCCACGGCAAGTCCATCGATACCAGCATGAGTTTCACGCCGGCGTCCGGAGTGCCGATGGGCACGCGATCGGGTGATCTCGACCCTGGACTGCTCGAATATCTGGCGCGCTCGGAAAACATGAGTGCACATCAGTTCAACAGGATGGTCTCGACGCAATCGGGACTGCTCGGCCTGTCTGAAACCAGTTCCGACATGCGCGACTTGCTGGAGCAGGAAACGCGCGATGTGCGAGCGGCCGAGGCTATCGCGCTGTTTTGCTA
>NZ_JBDSWZ010000052.1:0-7446 GCF_039926425.1 Dokdonella sp. | reverse complement strand
ACAACGCATCGATTTCCGGAAAGATCACGCGCAGTGCATTGCCGTCACGCAATGCGCGCACGAATGCGGACGGCGTCGCTTCGGTCAGCGCCTTGCGCGTCTCCGCCCACACGCGCTCGGCCACCAGATGATCGAGTTCACCAGTCGCCGCCATCTGCCGCATCAGCGCGAACGTGTCGTCGGCAATGCGGAAACCAAGCGCTGCAAAGCGCGCTGCGAACCGTGCGATGCGCAGCACGCGCACCGGATCCTCGACGAATGCCGGCGAGACATGACGCAACAGCCGATCGGCGAGATCGCGCTGGCCGTCGAACGGATCGACGATCGTTCCGTCGTCCGCTTCGGCCATCGCGTTGATGGTCAGGTCCCGGCGTTCGAGGTCCTGCTCCAACGTCACCGAGGGATCGGCGTGGAACGCGAATGCATGATAGCCACGGCCGGTCTTGCGCTCGGTGCGCGCGAGCGCATATTCCTCATGGCTTTGCGGGTGCAGGAATACCGGGAAATCCTTGCCGACCGGCGTGTAGCCGAGATCCAGGAGTTCCTGCGGCGACGCACCCACGACCACGTGGTCGCGATCGACGACAGGAATGCCGAGCAATGTGTCGCGGACCGCGCCGCCGACCAGATACCGTTGCATCGAACGATTGTGCCAGACCCGATCGGTGCAGGATCGCCCGGTCAGTAGTTGTGCCGCGCGTGATCGAGACGACGTTGTCGAACATCGCGGCCAAGCATCGCCGGCACGATCTGCTCCATCGGCGTCGCAACGATGCCGAGAGCGGCGAGGCCGTCGTCGGTCGCGACCGAGTCGAGTTGCAGCGAACGGAAGTTGTCGCGCGAGATCGGCTTGCCCGGCAGCCATTCGCCGACACGTGCCTGGATCGCACCGAGCGTGTCAGGCAACGGAATCACCCAGCGACGCCGATCCGTCAGCTGCGCGGTCCAGCGCACCATCTCCGCCAGCGTGATCGTTCGCGGTCCCGCAAGTTCATACGTGCGTCCAGCGGTGTGCGGATGGGCGAGCGCGCGTGCGAACGCCTCGCACACGTCGCCGACGTAGACCGGTGTGAATCTGGCGTTGGCCCGCGCGAGTGGCAGGACGGGCGTGAAGCCAAGCAGGGACGCGAATCGAAAGAACAAACCGTCACCCCGTCCGAAGATGACCGACGGACGGAACAGCGTCCACGCGAGTCGCGATGCGGTGACCAGCGCTTCCGCTTCGCCACGTGTCTTCAGATAGAAGCTGGTGCCTTCGCCGGCGCGCAGCGCACTCATCTGCAGCAGTCGGCGTACGCCGGCACCCTCGCATGCGGCAATCAGGGTCTGCGTGAGTTCGACGTGCGCCGCGTGGAAGCCGCGGCCATCGCTGCCGCGTTCGTTGAGGATACCGACGAGGTTGATGGCGGCGTCCGCGCCGGTCAGATGCCGCGTCAGTGCGGCGGAATCGTGGACATCGGCATTCACCACCCTCACGCGCGGAAGCACGCCCAGTTCGCGATGCTGTTCGCGATTGCGCGTCAGAACGGTGATCGAATGGCCATCGGCGTGCAGGCGCGGCACCAGATGGCTGCCGACGAAACCGGTGCCTCCGAGCACGACGATCGTTTGCGGTTTCATCGAGGACACTCCGTGAAGGGATCTGCGTGTAGCGGGTTTCCCATCGCCACGCAATGCAATGGCGCGACGGGCGAGGGCGTCACGGCGTTTCGTCGCTTGCCGCGGGCGGTTGATCGGACGCGGGCGCAGCGGGCAGTGGTGCAGCGGGCGGCTGGGCCGCCGCACAAATCACCGCCTTGCGCACCGTCGCGTCGGTCGGCGCCTTGTACGGCTGGCCGATCTTCGGCATCCGCGCCGAGAGCGCGAGCACCTTGCCGTTCATGCGCCAGTCGTAGATCACGCTGAAAGCCAGAACGCGCGACACATATTCACGCGTTTCGCGATACGGGATCGTCTCGACGAAGAAATCCGGATCGAGCGTCGAGCGTGCATCGAGCCAGCGTCCGACCGGCGCTTCGCCGGCGTTGTAGGCGGCACTCGCAAGCCACGGGCTGCCGTCAAATCGGTCCGCCATGCGCCCAAGGAAGCGCGTGCCGAGCTGCACGTTCAGATCGGCGTTGAACAGGTCCTGCGCGTTCGAATAGGGCAGCGATTCGCTCTTCGCCAGTTGCTTGGCGACGGCCGGCAGCAGCTGCATCAATCCATATGCATCGGCGCTCGAATGCGCGTCGGTCATCCATGCGCTTTCTGCGCGGATGATCGCGTAGGCCCATGCCGGATCGATGCCCGCAACGCGTGCTTCGGCGCGCACCTGGGTCTCCATGCCGAGCGGGAATCGCTGCTCGTACAAGCGCTGCGTATCGGGGTCGGCGGAGAACGCGAAGACCGCGCGGTCGTACCAGCCACGCCGGTACGCGATGTCGGCCGCGAGCCGGCGCTGTGCGTCGTCGAGCTTCGTCATCGCAAAGTCCCACTCACGCCGCGCCTCCGGCAGCATGCCCAACGCGCGCCATTCAAACGCGCGCTCGAGGTCTGGCTGCCTCGCCAGCATGGCTTCGACGGCCGGATCGTGCGCCAGCGTGTTGGGACAGATCGAGTACGGCTGGTCGATCCAGTCGGCGGCAAGAAACCCGTAGAAATTGGCCTCGCGCGCGAGCGCTGCGAAGATCGGTGACGCGTCGGTCTTGCGATCCAGCTTCATCAGCACGCGGGCACGCAGGTAGCGCCAGCGCGGATCTTCTTTCTGTTGCGCGGACAGATCGCCGAGTGCCGCAAGCGTTTCGGCGAGAGTGCCGCTGGTGAGCGCGATGCGCACCTGCCATTCGCGCGTCGCGTCGTCTTCGGCGTCCGCGGGCAACGCCTTCAGTCGCGCCAGCGCATCGGGCGAATAGCTGGTCGAGCGATACAGTGCGAGCGCATTGAGCACGCGATTTTTCTGCGCCGCGTTCCACTTGAAGCGCGGTTCCAGGTCGGCCCACGCAGTTTCGGCGGCAGCGCTGTTGCGTCGCGCGTAGCGGGCCAGACCGTAAGCGATTGCATCGCGCGTGCGCGCATCGTCAGTCCAGCTCTTCGCCTTGACGAACGCCGCTGGCGGATCGCGCAGGTTGTCGACGATGCGTGCCGCGTCCGCGCGACCCGCGCCGTCGAGCAATGCAGCTGCATCAGACGCGGATTCAATGCTGCCTTCACCAGCGGCCCGCTCGATCCGCTGCCACACCAGAGCGTCGGACAGAACGCCACCGGCACGCGCTGCGCGCATCACCGGATCGCATGAGCCAGGCAGCTTGCGGGCGCCTTGCCAGAGGGTCTCCAAATCGCGGGCGTACTCGAGCGTTGCGTGCGCTGCGAGTTGCGCCTGCAGTTCGTCGCACTGCAGGTCGCGATCGTTGCTGCGTACGTACAGAGCGCGGTACGCGGTCCAGTCGCCGCGACGTGTGAGCTCGCGCAGATAGGCCTTGCGCAGATCGCTCGCCGCGAGCGTGTCCGGCCATGCCGCGAGAAAGCGTTCGACGTCGCGCCGATCGACTTTCGAAATCCGCGGACGCAACGACGCGAGTTCGAGGTAGGGCAGCAACGGATAGCGCGGGTCGATCGTCGCGGCCAGCTTTTTCCACTCGCCCTCGGGCGGGCGGGTCGCGGCGGCGTAAGCAGCGCGGAACTGCGTGCGATCTGCCGAGTGGTCCGCGAGCACCTGAAGAGGCACGAACGCCGACGAACAGCCCATTGCCATCACGATCAATCGCCGCACGAAGCGGCGGGAAAACCCATCCATTCGACGCCATCCCGCTCAGTCCAGCACGCAGTGTAGCGTTGCTGCAGTGCATCCAACCGAAATAACGGTGTCTGCGCCCTTCGAAACCGATTGTTTTTATTGCAAATTCCAGAAAATTCACATTTCTGTAGCAAAAACAGAACGCTTGACTTACATTTTATTCACGTCGGTGAACGCCAGCGGAACGCGGCCCACCACGGATTCCGATCTAACGTCCCCGGAGAGGTTTCATGCGATCACGTCGTCTCGCGAAAATTTTCAAACACGCCCTGGCCGGTTCGCTGCTGTCGGCATTGAGTGTCGTCCCTGCCGTCGCGCAGGACCAGACCGGCGATGACGTGCAGAAGCTGCAGGCCATCGAAGTCACCGGTTCGCGCATCAAGAGCGCGGAAATCGCATCGCAGACGCCGGTGCTCACCATCACGTCGAAGGACATCGAGGCGACCGGTCTCGGCTCGATCGGCGACGTGCTTCAGCGCCTCTCGGTCAGCGGGTCGTCGCTCAACACCAAGTTCAACTCGGCCGGCAACTTCGGCTTTCCGCCAGACGGCGGCGGCGTGGGTTCCGGATCGACCACGGTCTCGTTGCGCAACCTTGGCGCGAAACGCACGTTGATCCTCGTCGACGGAGTGCGCTGGGTGAATGAATCCTCCGCCTCCGGTGTTTCGGCGGCGGTCGATCTCAATACGATTCCGGCGAGCGTCGTCGACCGCATCGAGATCCTGAAGGACGGTGCGTCGTCGCTGTACGGCTCCGATGCGATCGCGGGCGTGATCAACGTCATCACCAAGAAAAAGCAGGCCGGGCTTGGGCTGCACATCTACGGTGGCGACTACTCCACCGGCGATGGCAAGACCTATTCGGGCAACGTGTCACTCGGTGGCAGCACCGACAAGCTCGACTTCTTCATGGACATCAGCCGGTTCAAGCAGAACGGGATCAGTTCGGCCGATTTTTCGCAGGCGAAATTCCCGGTGCCCGGCACCGGGCTTTCCAATGGCAGTTCCGCAACGCCCGGTACGCGGTATCTTTTTGATACTCCCGGAGGCGTTGATTTCGGGGGCCTGTGTCCCGACGGGTTCTGCAACATCACCTCGAACGGCGTTGCCGGCGCCGGTGGCCTGCAGAATTTTCCAAGCGGGTTCCACGGATTTTCGACGGCCGACCGCTTCAACTTCGCACCGTACAACCTGCTGCTGACACCACAGGATCGCACCGGCATCTTCGCGCAAGGCACCTATCACATCACCGACCACGTCAACTTCTACCTGAAGGGCCTGTACAACTCGCGTGACTCGACCAACCAGGCAGCACCAGAGCCGATCTTCCTCGGCCAGCAGTTCTGCCAGGCAATCGACCTGTGCTACCGCACCGGCGTTGACGTGACCAATCCGTACAACCCGTTCGGTTTCACGCTCGACGGCAACAGCCCCGACTTCGGTCTCGGTCGGCGCATGGTCGAAGGCGGTCCGCGCATCTTCAAGCAGTCGGTCGACACGAAGTACTACGCCACCGGCCTCAATGGCGACATCAGCTTCTCCGACCGCCAGTTCTTCTGGGACGTGAACTACGTCAACAGCACGAACAACGCGCAGCAGACGGTCTCCGGCACCTACAACATCCGCCACATCATGACGGCGCTCGGTCCGGTCGATCAGTGCACCGGGCCATGCGTTCCCCTGAACCTCTTTGGCGGTCCGGGCACGATCACGCAGGACATGCTGAACTACATCCTGTTCACCGAGAACGACCGCAGCAAGCAGAAGCTCGAGATGTGGACCGCGAACATCTCCGGCAACCTGTTCCAGTTGCCGGCCGGTTCGCTCGACATCGCGGCCGGGTACGAGCACCGCAAGCTGCAGGGTTCGTACACGCCCGACTCGGTGGTGACGGCGGGTGATTCAAACGGTGTGCCTTCCGGTCCGACCTCGGGCGGCTATTCGGTCAACGAGTATTACGTCGAGCTCAACGCCCCGCTGCTTGCGGATCTTGCGTTTGCCAAACATCTCGACCTCAGCGTCGCGTCGCGCTATTCGGATTATTCGAACTTCGGCAACACCACCAACAACAAGCTGGGTCTGCGCTGGCAGTTGTTCGATGACCTGACGTTGCGCGGCACGGTGGCCGATGGCTTCCGCGCGCCGTCGATCGGCGAGTTGTTCAGTACGTTCTCGCGATTCGATGCGACCTTGAACGATCCCTGCAGCGGCAACGTCACGGCCAACTGCACGACGCTCGGCGTGCCGCCCGGCTTCACGCAGAACAATCCGCAGATCTCGATCATCACCGGCGGCAGCCAGAACCTGAAGCCGGAAGAATCGCGGAGCACGACGCTCGGTGGCGTCTACAGCCCCAGCTGGGCGGACAACACCAGCTGGTCGCAGAAGCTTGACTTCGAACTGACCTACTACCGGATCAAGGTGGCCAACGCGATCCAGGCGCCGGCTGCGCAGACCCAGCTCAATCGCTGCGTCGCAACGCTCGATCCGCTGCTTTGCGCCGGTATCACGCGCGCCGCCAACGGATCCATCAACGGCTTCACCAACACGCTGCGCAATCTCGGCCGCCTCGACACCAACGGATACGATTTCGGCATCGCCTGGCAGAGTCCGGACACCGGCATCGGTCATTTCGGCGCGAACTGGCAGAACACGTACACAAACAAGTACAGCGCAGTGGCGACGGATACCGGACTCGCCGAGCCCGCTGCCGTCGGTCGCGAGGTCGCCGACGGCGGCATTCCGCGCATCCGCTCGACGCTGACGGGCAGCTGGACGCTGGCCGACTGGTCCGCCAGCTGGACCATGCGCTACCTGTCGAAGCTGCGTGAGGATTGCGGCGGCGCTGCCGGCTTCGGCATCTGCAGCGAGCCCGACAATCTCGGCAGCGGGCGCACCAACGGCACGCACGTGCTCGGCGCGACCACGTTCCACGACGTGCGCCTCACCTGGACGCTGCCGGTCCAGTACAAGATGAGCATCTCGGGCGGCATCAACAACGTGTTCGCAAAGGATCCGCCGGTCTGCCTGTCGTGCTCGCTCAACGGCTACGACGCATCGAACTACGATCTGCCGGGTCGCTTCACCTACATCGAAGCCAGCCTGCGGTTCTGATCGCAGCCCATTCCTGCCGGATTCGATCCGGTCGCAAAACGTGTTGGGGAGGGAGAGGGGCCGCCATGTGCGGCCCTTTTTTCTGCCCGCGTTTCCGTCGACCGCTGCGGCTCAGGCGATGCGCGACAACGCCGCGGGAAAGCTCACACGCGCCGCGATGGGGAGATGGTCGGAAACGGGATGCGGCAATGCCCAGCGCTTCTCCACCTTGATCGATGCGGACACGATGATGTGGTCGATCGAACGCGTGGGGCGCCAGCTCGGAAACGTCGCCGGCGCATCGTGGGTTCGCACCAGCGAGGTGCGGGTGTAGAGAAGATCGAGCTCCTTCGCCTGCGAGGGCGTGTTGAGGTCGCCCATCAGCACCGCGTTTGGATGATCGCCGAGCAGTTCGGCGAGGAACGCGACCTGGCGTGCGCGTGCAACCGCTCCGAGCGACAGATGCGCCACGACCACGACCAGCGCGTCGGCGCCATGGCCAAAGCGCGCCCACAGCGCGCCGCGTCCGGGAATGCGTCCGGGCAACGGATAGTCGAGCACTTCATCGGGTTGCCAGCGGGC
>NZ_JBDSWZ010000051.1:0-7854 GCF_039926425.1 Dokdonella sp. | reverse complement strand
GCGCTCGCGCGCAGCAGCGCTGCTGCCGTCGATCGCGGCGAAAAGCCGGCGGTGACGTCGGCGATCGCGAAGTACCACGCGACCGAGCTTGGTCGCGAAGTCGCCAGGGACGTGATGGATGTGCACGGTGGCAAGGGCGTGCAGCTCGGGCCGAACAACTATGCCGGCCGGGGCTGGCAGACGTCACCGATCGCGATCACCGTCGAAGGCGCGAATATCATGACGCGCAGCTTGATGATCTTCGGTCAGGGTGCGATTCGCTGCCATCCGTACGTCTTGCGCGAAATGCAGTCGCTCAAGCTCGAGGACTATCGCGAGAAGCTCAAGGCATTCGATTCCGCACTGTGGGGACACGTCGGGTTTGCGATTTCCAACGCAGTACGCAGCTTCGTGCTCGGCCTCGCGTTTGGCAGGATCGGCAATGTGCCGGGCGACGCGTACACGAAGCGCTACTACCGCAAGCTCAATCGCTACGCGGCGACGCTTGCACTGGTCGCCGATACCTCGATGCTGGTGCTTGGCGGCAAGCTGAAGTTCAAGGAAAAGCTCTCGGCGCGTCTTGGCGACGTGCTGTCGAACCTGTACATCGCGAGTGCAATGCTCAAGCGTTACGAAGACCAGGGCCGTCCGGTGACCGATCTTCCGCTGCTCGCGTGGGCGTTCCATGATTGCGTCTATCGCATGCAGAACGCGCTCGATGGCGTGCTACGCAATTTTCCGGTACGCCCGGTTGCATGGCTGCTGCGCGTGCTGGTGTTTCCGTTCGGGCGTCGCGAAGTACCGCCGTCCGATCGTCTCGGTCGTCGCGTCGCGGCGATCCTGTGTGGACCGAACGAGGCACGCGATCGTCTCGGCGAATGGGTTTATCTCACGCCGAACGCAAACAATCCGGTGGGACGCATGAACGCGCTGCTGCCGGACGTCATCGCTGCCGAGCCGATCGAACGAAAGTTTCTCAAGGCGCAGAAGACCGGCGATCTCGCCGGCTACGACTACGACGCGCAGCTCGCGGATGCGGTTGCCAAAGGTGTCCTCAACGCTGCCGAGGGCAACCTGTTGGCACGTGTCCGGGCAGCGACGTTCGAGTTCATTTCGGTCGACGATTTCGATCCTGCCGAACTCGCCGCCGGAACGCGGCGATTGCAACAGCCGCTTCGCTCGGTCGCCTGACGAGTGGCGTCGGCACGTACGCGCCGACGCCATTGCGGTGATTGACTGTCGGAACGTTGTCTGGTGATTTCACGGGCCATGCGCGCGCAGCATATGTCCCTTGTCAGGCGGCAGGCGAATGCTGCACTTTGCGTGCGCATTGCCTGCCGACTTGGTCAGCCCAGCAACGCCTGCGCGTGATGCAGCAGGTGGTCTTCCATGAAGGTCGAGATGAAGTAGTAGCTGTGGTCGTAGCCGGCATGCAAGCGCAACGTGAGTGCTTGCCCTGCATCGCGGCACGCGCGATCGAACCGCTCCGGCTGAAGTTGCGGCTCCAGGAATTTGTCGGAATACCCCTGGTCGACGAGGATCGTGCCGGGGAATTTCGCGCCACCCTTGATCAATGCGCACGCATCATACGGTTGCCAGGTCGTGCGGTCGTCTCCGAGATAACGCGGCAACGCCTTCTGGCCCCATGGCACCTCGGACGGCGCGACGATCGGCGCAAACGCCGACACCGAGCGATAGCGATCCGGATTCTTCAATGCAATCGTCAGCGCTCCGTGGCCACCCATCGAGTGGCCGAAGATGCTTTCGCGCTCAAGGTCGGCAGCCGCGAACTGCGTGCTGATGATCTTCGGCAATTCCTGCGTGACATAGCTGTACATGCGGAATCGTTTCGCGAATGCGGGCGTCGTTGCGTCGAGATAGAAACCCGCCGCTTCACCGAACTCCCAGTCGCCCGTTGCGCCGTCGATGCCGGTGTCGCGCGGGCTGGTGTCCGGCGTCACGAGGATCACGCCGAGTTCGGCCGCAAGACGCTGCGCGCCCGCCTTGATCACGAAGGTTTCCTCGTTGCAGGTGAGCCCGGCCAGGTAATAGAGCACCGGCGCCGTCTCGCCGTCGGCCAGCGGCGGGCGGAACACGCCGAACTTCATCGTGCCACCGGTTTCCTTCGACGCGTGGCGGTAGAACCCCTGCACGCCGCCGAAGCAGCGCTGCTCGGAAATGGTTTCGAAAGACATGATTGGACCTCGCATCGATGCCGTCGACCGGATGGCCGACGGCGACTTCGTCGGGTCGATGGTAGCGCCTGCGGTTAAGATTGCCGACCCTCGTCTCCTGCATCCTTTGTCGCATGCCCTACACGCCGATTGTCGCCACCCTGGGTTACGTGCTGTCCCCCGACCGCCGACGTGTGTTGATGATCCATCGCAACGCGCGCGCGGATGATCATCATCTGGGCAAGTACAACGGACTCGGCGGCAAGATCGATCCGCACGAGGACGTGCTTGCCGGAATGCGCCGCGAGATTCACGAGGAGGCGGGGATCGAGTGCACCGAGCTCAGCCTGCGCGGCACGCTCAACTGGCCGGGGTTCGGCAAGGCGGGCGAAGACTGGCTCGGGTTCATCTTTTTGATTACGCGCTACGAAGGCGAGCCATTCGAGCGCAACCCCGAAGGTGCGCTGGAGTGGGTCGACGTCGACCGGCTTGAAACGCTGCCGATGTGGGAAGGCGATCGTCATTTCCTGCCGCTGGTGTTCGATGCCGATCCGCGCGCGTTTCACGGCGTGATGCCGTATCGCGATGGACGGCCCGTTTCGTGGAGTTATTCGCGGGTGTGAGGCATCAGAACGAACGATTGAACCGCGACGGACACGAAGAAAAAGCGGATCGGAGTTCGAAGCGATGTGCGGTCTCCACCCGCTGCTTCTTTTTGTGCGTCAGCGTTCACGGCTGGTGACGATCGATGATGTCGCCAACCGCGCGGTGCGCCAACCGATCCAGGCTGAACTTCCGGCTGCAACCATCACCAGTGTTGCAAGTCCCGGAAGCGTCGCGCCAACCGCTCGCAGCCCATTGAGCCCGCTGTTCACCACAACATCGCCGAAACGCCAGACGGACGTATCGATGAAGTTCTTGGTCTTGTAGCGCGTTTCGGCATCCACCCGCGTGTACAGGCTGTCGGCTGCAGGCTTGAAGATTCCATAGGCGCTTGCGCGGGTGACGATGGCCACGGCGACGATCCACGGACCTGCGAACAGCGCAAACAAGCCGAGCATGACGACCTTGATCACACCGTCCAGCACCAGTGCCGGGGCCGGTCCGAAGCGCTCCATCAGCGGGCGTGCCACGACAATCTGCAGCGCGGCCTGCAGCAGATTGGTGTACAGATCGATGCCGGCCGAGAAATCGATGCGCGCTTCGCGAGTGACGAAGGTCGCGCCGCTGTAGTCGACCATGAAGGCGTAGATCACGGTGCCGACCGCGTCGCCGAGGAGCATCAGGATTGCAAACCGCCGCATCAGCGGCGACTTGAATGTCTCGATCGCGCCGGCGAGAAATCCGCCTCCGATGACTCGATCGTTGCGTCCCTCGCCATCGATGACCGGGTGGTTCTGCGACCAGCGCGACAATGCCACGATGCAGCCGATCGAAACTGCAAGCAGCGACGCCGCGATCATCAGAAGTCCCGAAACGCCGAGCGAAACGACGAACGCTTTCGCAAACGCCGGCGCGGCGATTGCCCCCAGGGCGCCGCCGGTGGCGATCAACGGAAACAGCCGGTCGGCCTGCCTGGCGTCGAACAGGTCGGCCATGAAACTCCAGAACACCGCGACCACGAAAAGATTGAACACGCTGACCCAGACGAAGAACACCGACCCGAGCAGGCGTGCGCCAATCGCATCCTGCATGCGGAATGCGGGGATGAAGGCCAACATGCCGAGAATGAAGAATACGTACACGATCGGCACGAACACGCGCCGCGGCAGTCGCGCGACGAGTGCGCCGAACACGGGAGCGAGCGCGAGCGTGACGACGAAGGTCGCCATGTAGAAAATGGGCAATGCGGTCGATCCGACTGCGGCAGACAACTGGTCACGAATCGGGCGGATCACGTAGTACGCGGCGAGCACGCAGAAAAAATACGTGAACGCGACGACGACGGCGAACCATTCGTGACGCTGGATGGCGGGACGTTCGGGCACGTGGGTCGGGATCGTGGTGGAACGCCAAAGCCTAGCATGCGACGTCGCGTGGTCTTCGCCTGCATAATCGCTCCATGACACCGACGCTCTCGACCATCCACGTGTACCCGGTGAAGTCGTGCGCGCCGCTCGCGCTGGACGAGGCCGTCGTTGAAGGCCGCGGGCTTGCGGGAGATCGTCGCTGGATGCTGGTCGACGCGGACGATGCATTCGTCACGGGGCGCAAGTTCCCGCGACTGACTCTGGTCGTTGCGCACCCGCAGGTTGACGCATTGCGGTTGGATGCGCCGGGCATGCCGACGTTGCGTGTGGAGGTGCCCGATGCAGGTTCTGCTCGAGTCGACAGCGAGGTGTGGGGCGCTGCCGTGCGTCCGCGCGTTGCCGCCGATTCGGCCCATGCCTGGTTCAGCGATTTCCTCGGACATCCGGTGCGACTGGTCTACATGGATGACGGATGCGCGCGCTTCGTCCGCGCCAAATACGAGGGCCGCTATGGGCGCGATGGCGACCAGGTCAGTTTTGCGGATGCATTTCCGCTGATGCTGATTTCGCAGGCGTCGCTCGATGCGTTGAATGCGCGACTCGAGGTCGCGGTGCCCATGTTGCGGTTTCGGCCGAATATCGTCATCGCCGGCACCACCGAGCACGCGGAGGACGACTGGAAGCGCATCCGCATCGGTGCGATCGAATTTGAAGTCGCCAAGGCATGTACGCGCTGCGTGTTCACCACGGTCGACTTCGAGCGCGGCCAATTCGACCCGACCGGCGAGCCGCTGCGCACCCTGATCGGTTACCGCCGCGCGCCGGACGGAGTGCGATTCGGACAGAACCTGATTGCACGCGGGCGCGGCATCGTGCGACTCGGTGATCCGGTCGAGATTCTCGAAGACGCGTGAACGCGACACGGTGGGGCAGGCCCATCAGACGCGCGTTTGTCGCGTTGGAGTAACGGCTCTAACGCGCGCGCATACGCTCGGAGCATGACCCAGCAAGGTCCCACCTTCGACTACCTGATCGTCGGCGCCGGTTCCGCCGGTTGCGTGCTCGCCAATCGACTGAGCGCGAACCCGGCAAATCGTGTGCTGCTGCTGGAAGCGGGCGGTCGCGACTGGCATCCGCTCATCCACATGCCGGCGGGCATCGGCAAGCTCGCCCGCAACGAGCGGCTCAACTGGAACTACCTCACGGAACCCGAAGCAAACCTGGACGGTCGCCGGCTGTGGTGGCCGCGCGGCAAGGTGCTTGGCGGATCCAGCTCGATCAATGCGATGTGCTACACGCGTGGCGCACCCGGCGACTACGATGATTGGGCGCGTGCGAGTGGCGATGCACGCTGGGCGTGGTCGAGCGTGTTGCCAGTGTTCATGCGCAGCGAAGGCAACACGCGCGGATCGAGCGCAACGCACGGCGCCGACGGGCCTCTCGGAGTGTCCGACCTGCGTCACCACAATGCGCTGTCGGCGGCGTTTATCGACGCGGCCGGATCCGCCGGCTTCGCGCGCAACGACGATTTCAACGGACTGACGCAGGAAGGGTTCGGTTTCTACCAGGTGACCCAGCGCAACGGTGCGCGTTGCTCGGCGGCGGCCGCGTATCTGCATCCGGTGCGCGCGCGCGAGAACCTGCGCGTGGTCACCGGTGCAATGACCACGCGGATCCTGCTCGACGGGACACGCGCCGTTGGCGTCGAGTATCGCCATCGCGGAACCGTGGTGCGCGCACAAGCCGGCAACGTGATCCTGTCGGGCGGCGCGATCAATTCACCGCAGTTGCTGATGCTCTCGGGCATCGGCCCGGCGGATCACCTGCGCGATCGCGGCATCGCGGTTGCGCACGATCACGCAGGCGTGGGTGCGAACCTGCAGGACCATCTCGATATCTGCACGCTGGTGCGTTCGACCCAGGCCATCACCTACGACCGCATCAACGATGTCGCGGTGGCACTGCGTTTCCTGTTCCGGCGCGACGGCATCGGCAGTTCCAACATCGCCGAGGCGGGCGGCTTCCTGCGCTCGCGATTCGCAAAGGATGACCGTTGCGACCTGCAGTTCCATTTCGTGCCCGCACTGCTCGACGACCATGGACGCCACCGTCTCGATGGTCATGGATACACCGTGCACGCCTGCAATCTCCGTCCGAAGAGCCGCGGCGCGATCCGACTGCGTTCAGCGGATCCGCTGGCGCCTGCGCTGATCGAGCCGAACTATCTGGGGGACTCCGGCGGAGAGGACTTGCAGATGATGATCGAGGCCGCGCGGTTGTCGCGGACGATCCTTGCGCAAGGGCCGTTCGCGCCGTATCGCAGCGAGGAACTCGTTCCGGGAGGCGTCGTCCAGGACGACCTTGATCTCGCCGCATTCGTCCGGCGCAAGGCAGAGACGATCTATCACCCGGTCGGAACCTGCCGCATGGGCAGCGACGACGCATCGGTCGTCGACAGCGAATTGCGCGTGCGCGGAATCGACGGTTTGCGAGTCGTCGACGCATCGATCATGCCGACGCTGATTGGCGGGAATACAAACGCACCGACGATCATGATCGCCGAGCGCGCAAGCGACCTGATTCTCGGCGCCGTTTAGCAGGTTCGAATGGCGATCGTGCAGTGCACGTCTTCCTCCGGGCACAACGTGCTCCTCATGCGGACGGCCTTTTTGATCGGACCGTCGAGGAGCTGCCGGCCGACCTGCGCTCGTCCGGCCTACGGAGATGAGTCAGGTGTGGAAGGTTGATGCGGCCGTAGGCCGGACGCGCTTTCCGCGGCCGGCGCTCTTGATCAGCAACGCGCGCGCCGAATCATGGTCGTCGCGCCTGAAACCAGCGTCTGCACGCGAGCCCTTTCATCCGAGCGCGGCGGTGAGTTCCGGCACGATCTTGAACAGGTCACCGACCAGTCCGAAGTCGGCGATCTCGAAGATCGGCGCTTCGCCATCCTTGTTGATCGCGACGATGGTTCCGGCGTCCTTGATGCCGGTGAGATGCTGGATCGCGCCGCTGATGCCGATCGCGACGTACAGGTCTGGCGCGATGATCTTGCCGGTCTGGCCGACCTGGAGGTCGCTCGGAACATAGCCCGCATCCACCGCGGCACGCGACGCACCGACACCGGCGCCGAGCTTGTCGGCAAGCGCGTAGATGATCGCGAAGTTTTCCGACGACCCGAGCGCGCGACCGCCGGAGACGACGCGCGCTGCCCCTTGCAAGTCGGGGCGATCGGTCTTGCCCTGGACGAGTTCGACGAAACGCGTGTGCGTCGGCAACGCGACATCCAATGACAACGCTTCGACGGGTGCGTCGCTCGCGCCTGATCCGGCCGCGGCGAACGAGGCAGTGCGCACCGTGGCGACCAGCAGTTGATCGGCCGGCGCCTCGACCGTGACGATCGCGTTGCCCGCGTAGATCGGACGTTTGAACGTGTGCGCACCATCGACCGAGGAAAGATCGGACACCTGCGACACGCCGAGCAGCGCGGCGACACGTGGCAGCACATCCTTGCCGAACGTCGTGGACGGTGCGAAGAGATGGGTATAGCCGTTCTTCGCGGCTGCAGCGATCTGTGGCGCATGCGTCGATGCCAGCGCGTGCGCATTTTCGCTGCGTACGAGTGTCCACACTTTCGTCACGCCGTCGATCTTCGCGGCTTCGGCGGCGATCGCGCCCGCATCCGCGGCGAGCACCAGCAGTTCGATCGATTCCGCCTTCAGGTCTTTCGCGCA
>NZ_JBDSWZ010000050.1:0-25576 GCF_039926425.1 Dokdonella sp. | reverse complement strand
TGCGAAATCGGCTATGCGCTCCGGCCGGCCTACTGGGGCCGTGGGTATGCGGGCGAGATGCTCCATCTGGCCATCGATCACGCGTTCGGACAGCTGGGCTTGCTGCGCATCGAAGCGGACATCGACCCACGCAATGTCGCGTCATACCGACTGGTCGAACGCGCGGGTTTCCAGCGTGAAGGCCTGCTGCGCGAACGCTGGCGCGTCGGCGGGGGCGTGCAGGACACCGTGCTGTATGGACTGCTGCGCGAGGATCATCACTCGCGCAGCAATGAATCCAAGCCATTGTAGGAGCGGCTTCAGCCGCGATGCTCGTACGTGCTGTCGAAACAAGCAACGCGGCTGAAGCCGCTCCCGCGACCGCGCCGCTTTATTTCGCGTTGGCGAACGCGAGCGTCATGTCGAGCATGCGGTTGGAGAAGCCCCACTCGTTGTCGTACCAGCTCAGCACCTTGACCAGCGTGCCTTCCATCACGCGCGTCTGTGTCGCGTCGTAGACCGAACTGCGCGGATCGTTGTTGAAGTCGACGGATACCAGCGGCTTGGCGTTGACGCCGAGAATGCCCTTGAGCTTTCCGGCGGCTGCCTCGTTCATCGCGGCATCGATTTCGGCGACCGTGGTGGCGCGTGCTGCGACGAACGTGAGATCGACGACCGACACGTTGATCGTCGGCACGCGCATTGCGAAGCCATCGAGCTTGCCGTTGAGTTCCGGCAGCACTAGACCGACCGCAGCCGCAGCACCGGTCTTGGTCGGAATCTGCGACATCGTTGCCGAGCGCGCGCGGCGCAGGTCCGAGTGATAGACGTCGGTCAGCACCTGGTCGTTGGTGTACGAATGAATCGTCGTCATCAGGCCATGCACGATGCCGATTTTCTGATGCAGCACCATCGCCAATGGCGCGAGGCAGTTGGTCGTGCATGAGGCATTCGAGATGACTTCGTAGCTTCCCTTCAACGTGTCGTCGTTGACGCCGAACACGAAAGTTCCATCCACATCCTTGTCGCCGGGTGCGGAGATGATCACCTTCTTCGCGCCAGCGGCAATGTGTGCGCCGGCCTTGGCCTTGCTGGTGAAGAAGCCGGTCGATTCCAGCACAATGTCGACGCCGAGATCCTTCCACGGCAGCTTTGCTGGATCGCGTTCGGCACAGACCTTGATGCGGTCGCCGTTGACGATCAGGTCGCCGCCCTCGACGCCCACCTCACCCGGGAACTTGCCGTGCGCGGTGTCGTACTGCGTGAGGTGCGCGTTCGTCGCGGCGTCGCCGAGATCGTTGACCGCGACGATCTGGATCTCGTGATTGCGATTGGCTTGATACAGCGCACGCAGCACATTGCGGCCAATGCGGCCATAACCATTGATCGCGACCTTCACGGGCATGAGACGGCTCCTCGACGTAAGCGGAAAACGGGTCGCGCATTGTAGCGGCCCCGCGCTCAGGGCGCACAGGGCCGCTTTGCCGGGGCCAATTGGCGGGAAATCCTTCCGGCAACAAAGAGGTCAGCCGTCGAGCGAGAAGTCGATCGGCACGAGGATGTAGCCACTCACCGGCTTGCCGTCCTTGCGCGCCGGATGGAATCGCCATTGCATCACGGTCCTCACCGACTCCGGTCCGAACACTGCGCCGGCTTCAGGTGGATTCGCATTCGAGACTTCTGCCGATTGCGGCGCGCCGTGCTCGTCCACCAACACCTTGATCTCCACATGACCGCTCGTGTGCGCGTCGATGGCGGACTGTGGGTAGACCGGCGGAAAACTCTCCCGGTAACTGGTGTTTTCCTCTGCTGGCGTATCCCCGCGATGCCGTTCGTCCGCTGGCGCTGTTTCATCATGCACTCCGGGTTTCCAATCCGACTCATGCACAGCCAGCGTCGCCTGCAGGCGGAGAAAGCCCGGTTCTCCCGGCCTGCCTTCCTCGATCGTCCCGGTCTCCGACTGGCGAACAACAATCTCGGGCGCTGCGACGATCGATGTTCCGCGCAGAATCTTTACCGCCAGCTCGATGTTGCCTCCGGCGAGCAGACGGCTTCTGAACTCCGCCCGCCACGGATCGACGCCGTCGCCCATGACCGCGAATGGCGCTCCCACGGGATTGATCATGCGCGAATGCACAGGCGCATCGCCTTCGAAGGTCACGACGAGATCCGCATCCACGGTCTTGTCGCCCGCGTGCTCGACCGTCGCACCACGAGGCGCTTGGGAGGCCCAGGCGACATAGCCGCCACCAAGTCCGAAGACGACGACCATCACCACACCGGCTGCACGGCGACCACGCGTCGGGTGCGTTTTCTTCAGCATGCGAATTCTCTCCTTGAGGGGGTGGCCTGACGGCCAGCGGCAGCCGACCGGCAACTGCAGCTCCTGCCGTAATTGTCCGGCCAGTTGCGTCTTCAACATCGCGTCGGCATACGACCGGCGCGCATGCGGGAAACGCGAGATCACCGACACGTCGCACGCCAGTTCCTGATCGAAACGGAACGATGCTGCCGCGTAGTGGACAAGAGGATTGAACCAGTTGAGGCAACGCGTGATGGCGACGATCGCGTTGATTCGTGCATCGCCGCGTTGCCGATGCACGCGTTCGTGCGCAAGGATGAGCTCCCGCTCCATCTGTGTGTAGCGCGTCTCGAAGTCGGCAGGTAGAACGATCAGCGGGCGCCAGGCGCCGACCAGTGCGGGACCGCCATCGACCGATTGCGCACGCACCACGCCATCGTCGATAGGCAGCAAACGACCGAGACCTCGCACGAAGCGCCGTTGTTGAGCCACAAGAACGCAGGCGGCGACGACGATGCCGACGAGCCACAAGATCATCAACGACGGGCGCCAGTCGATCGGCACCGACGCCTGCGGCGCCTGGGCAATGGCCATGATCGAATGCGACACCCGAACCATCGCTGCCGCCGGTCGTTCCGAAGCCGGCAGGACGGTCGCCATGGCGGCGAGCGGAACGATGATCCAGCTTGCGTAGACGACCTGGGCGCCGAATGCGTGATGCAGCGCGACGCGCGTGAGCAGGACGAGTACGAGGGCAAACGTTCCGGCCAGCATCATCGAGGTGACGACGGCAAACGTCTCATTGATCACGGTCGAGCTCCTCGATCAGTGCGCGGATCTCGGCGATGTCTTTCTTCGTTAGCTTGCTGCGCTCCGAGAAGTGCGCAACCAACGGTGCGACGCGCCCGCCGTACAGCCGGTCGAGCAGGCTTCGGCTCTCCGCGAGCACGTAGTCGCCACGCTTGATCACGGCGCGGTACAGATAGCGCCGACCGTCGCGCTGGGCGGAGATCGCGCGTTTTTTCAGGAGCCTGTTCAACAGCGTCTTGACCGTCGCCTCCTGCCAGTCCTGCGCATCCGCGATCGCCGCGACGATGTCTTCGGCACTTCGCGCGGGAGTGGAAGCCCAGAGGATTTCCATGACGCGACATTCGGCTTCGCTGATCTTCACGTGTGTTTACACCTGTAATCGATGAACGTAGATTACGCGTGTAATCGCTGAAGTCAAGAGCGCCCGCGAAGTCGGACGTGGACGCCGCAACCACCACGCACACGAAGAACCTTCGAGCTGCTGACCGCCCCGATCTTTCACTGACCGCGCCTGGCGTGGTGAAGACGTGCGTGCCTCGCGATCGTCGCCGGGCGTGAGTCACGGACACGTGGTCCGAGTCGACTCATGGCAGACTTTGAACTCACCAAGGAGATTCCTGCATGGACCGCATCCCGATGTTGCTGTTTGCGTTGCTGTTGCTGTCGCCCAACGTTGCGCGAGCGTGGGGACCCGCTGCACACCGCATGGTTGCGCAACTCGCGCAAGATCAGTTGGCTCCGGCAACGCGCGTGGACGTGAAGCGTCTGCTGGCAGTCACGCACGATCACCAGCTCGCCGATGTCGCCACCTGGGCGGACGATCTGCGCCATCTGCGTGAGGAACGCGCGCTGTGGCGATCGACAGCGCCGTCGCATTTCGTCAACTTCGCGTCTGCGAGCTGTCGCTACGACGCGGCGACGGAGTGTGCCGGTGGACGCTGCATCGTCGCCGCGATCGAACGCAACGCGCACACGCTCGGCGACCACTCACGCACGGACGCCGAGCGCGCACAGGCACTGCGCTTTCTCGTCCACTACATTGGCGACGTGCATCAGCCGCTGCATGCCGGTTATCGAAAGGACAAGGGCGGCAACGCCTTCCAGATTCGCAGGAAGGGACGCGGCACGAATCTGCATGCCGTGTGGGACTCGCCCGTTCTGGCAAGCCGACACATCGGCTGGCAACGTCAGGCACGCCTGCTCGCGGCGAGGCCTCTGCCGCGGGCCAGTGGTGGCCCGAGACAATGGGCGGAAGAATCCTGTCGCGTCTCGCGCGACGCTGGAATCTATCCGCACTCGCACCGGCTCGACGATGCGTACCTCGTCCGCATGCGGCCACTCGCAGAGGAACGCGTCCGGAATGCAGCCTCGCGACTTGCGATGGTGCTCAACCGGGAACTCGGTCGCAAGTCGCACCGCTGATCAAAAGACCTGCTTCCCGTGAACATCACGCACCCTATCCACACCGGGGTTCAGAAGGCTAAATCGCGCCTGAATATTTACTAAACTCATGGGTATTGAAATAGCGGAGCTGAATCCCATCTTAGCTCCGCCGCCACGGAATCGAACCGATTTCAAAGGTGACAGTCGAAGACGGGCAGCACAGGAAGTGGTGCCAAGAAATCCTTTCCCTACCAAGAGTTAGAGTAAAAATCTCATGAAAAATGCACTCTTTGCCATTGCCCTCGCCAGCGCAGGCCTTGCCGCGCTCCCCGCCACCAGCCATGCCGCCAATTCGAGCGGATTCTTCGTCAATGGCAGCGTCGGCCAATCGAACCTGTCCAAGGGCTCCTACGACGACAACGACACCGGCTACACCGCCAACGTCGGCTATCGCTGGGCACTTTCCCCGAGCGTGCTGCTCGGCATCGAGGGCGGTTACACAGACCTCGGAAGCATCCAGCCGAAGCGCGGCGCAAATGCACTCGGCGATGCCGAACTGAGCGGATACAACCTCGGCGTCAACGGCCACTTCAACGTCACCGACAACTGGTATGTCAGCGGTCGCACGGGCTTCTTCCGCGCCGACGTGAAAGGCGGCTACTTCGATGGCGTGGTGCCGGTTCGCGTCGATGACAACGCGAACAAGTGGTACGCGGGCGCGGGCGTCGGTTACGACTTCAGCAACAATTTCAGCGTCGGTGTGAACTACGACTACTACAAAGCGAACAAGAACGGCCTCGACTTCAATCCAAGCCTCGTGTCGCTGGGCGGAGAGTACCGCTTCTGATTCATCGCCCGCCGGCGACGGCGGTTTCCCACACTCCAACGGAGCAGCAAGGCATGGACGCCTTTCCCAGACCCGGCCTGCGTTCGCAGGCCGGTTTTTTTGCGCCGATTGTCCAGCGCGAGGATTCGCACGCGGGCCCCGCGTCAGAAGTCTGGTTCGAACCCATCGGCGAACAGTCGGTCCACCCACGTTCCGTACAGCGTCCAGCGCGATTCGCTGAACGCCGGCATCGATCCGCCAAATGCGGGTTCGATCTCGACATCCAGCTCGGTCGTCCCAGCGGCCACGTCGAGCAACGCGTCCTGCTGCTGCCAGCGACGCGCCGGATTGGCGATGACTGGCGGGAACGACCCGGCCAGCGAGCCATTGATGCGAATGTCCGCCGCCGCGGAACCCGCGATGACTCCCGGCGTTCCAGCGCCCGCATCGAACGTCCGTCGCAGGCGCAGCGCGTGTCCGTCTGGCGGAACCCGAAGATGGAAATGGCTGCTGCCATCCACATGGCGACAGACCAGCGCCGTGCGCGACGTTGGCGGTTCGTCTTCGAAGATCGACGTGACGACATCGCAGTCTGCCGATGGCGGCGCGGCATACGCGTGCGCCGCGGCGGCTGCGGCATCGCCGACCTCGAATGCGTCATACGTCACGATCGATGGCTGCGCAGAACGGTACGTGTGCGCGACAGTACGCGCGCAGATCGGAGAGGGCTGCGCCGGCGCGTATCCGGCTTCCTGATCGAGCCGCAGTCCGTTGGAGTAGACCAGAGGATCGGTGAGCATCCAGCGATACACCGCGGTGGTGCCCTGCCCGTCCGGATCGGTTTCGGTGGCGCCGGACAGTGCAGCAGTCCAGCTTCCCTGATCGAAGTAAAAGCCGCCGTTGTAGAAATCCTCGACGCCGGTGCCAATCCACGCGGGAGCGATGGCGCCGTCAATCGACGCGAGCTCATCGCCTTCAAGATAACCACGCGTGCCGGACCCGTTCGCGTCATATCTTGCGGACACGCCGATCACCTTGCCCGCGCCGTCGGCGGACGCGAGCGCAATGCGCCCCGCATCCACGCACGTGTCGGACAGTGTCGCCGCATATCGGCCGACGTCGTCGGAGACCGGCTGCGTGTCGAAACTCAGCGCACTCGCGACCGGGATGGTCGCCGGCAGATCCGCAGCCGCCACCAGTGACACGTCGACTGCGTGTGCAAAGGGCATCGGGATCCACGCATACAACCATCCCCCGGCATCCTCGCCGACCAGCACACCGCGCGCGGGCATCGCAGACGCCGGTGCCGTGGCAAAGAAATCGGCAAGCGGAACATCGACCGAGTCGACACCGTCAAATGCGAGTCGCAGGTTCACGTGCGAATAGGCGGCACGTGGCAGGTGCAGCCGGATGCCGCGCAGCCAGCCGGGTCCGGCGCGCGTTGCGAGCGTCAGCTTTGCACCGGGCGCGATCGTGGAGTTCTCGGACTCTGGCGCGAGCATCGCGTTCCATGGATCGCCACCCGCATGCGCGAGGAATGCGCGCCATGCCGGTGCGTCGTGACCGGGCGTGAACGGAGTCACCAGCGAGCCCGGGGTGATGCGGTGATGCTGGATCTGAAACCAGAGCAATCGTTTCGCCGGATCCGCGCCATTCGGCTGGCACGGATTGACGCCGCCGTTGCCCGCGCCCACCAATGCAATGCGCAGCGATTGTGCGTACGCGATTGGAACGTACGAAACATAGCCCCCACTCGACTGCACGCGATCGGCAACCAGAGGCGCGGTGAACGGCGCAATGGAGCCATCAAACACTGCTGCCAGCGCGACATCGAGCGTGGGTACCGTCGCACCATCGACGTAGAAGCGCACCCGTACGGCAGGATCGATGCAGGTCGCCGTACCAAAGCCGGTGGTCATCCACACGCGCGTGATGGCACCCGGGCCGCGCTCGTCAAAGACGATCGCTTCATCACCTTCCGAGTACAACCAGCGCTCCGGATACGCGTTTCCGCTTTCCGCACCCGCGTTGCTGCGATCGTAGCGACAGCCGTCAAGACAGTGACTGGACTGCTGCAGCACAATGTCGGTCGGGTCGAGCGTCGCGAGCCGCGCAGGCGATTCCCAGATTTCCCACGGAAGTCCCGTCGCGCGTGCGCGAAGTGGAATCATGCCAACCATGGCGCACGCGATGAGGAGGCACGCGCGCATCGCCGGGCGGGCGATCAGTCGCGCTCGGGATACAGCGCCGGGAGCGCGGATGCGATCCGGCGTTCACCGCCGGTACTCCGCCACGCAAGTCCTCGCTGGAAGGCTTGCTTCAGCCGCGCGCCGAGACCTTGCGACGACGCGCCGGCATAGCGCGTGCGCTGAAGATCGGCGAGCGCATCGCGTTGTGCCGGATCATCGAGGCGCGCACCAAGCTCGCCGAGATTGCGCACATCGGAACGTTCGCTGCGCGCCCACGCAACCAGCGCACGTTCTGCACCGGCGAACTCGCCCATCGCGCACGCACGCAGGAACGCCGCGCGTTGCGAGGAACTGTCTGGCGCGACTGGCGCATTGCCTGCAACCGGCGAGGGAACGCGCCGCGACCGCCACCACGCACCGAGGGTGAGCAGCCACAGGGCAAACACGCCGATTGCGATCGTCCTCCACAAGGTCGTGCGACCGACGATTGCATCCTCGGAAACGACACCGGCACCGGGCAGGATCGCGGTGCCGCCTGCGCGCGCACTCTCAGGGGTTTGTGCGACCTCACCCGTCGTCGGAGACGGTGCAACGGCCGCGCCGGCCGCGGGGAGCACCTGGACCGTGTGTGCCGGCAACTCCGCGATTTGCGCGCGATCGTGGACGGTGTCCCACCAGCGAACCTTCAATCCGGGAATCGTCAACGTGCCCGGGCGATTCGGAACAAACGCGAATTTTCGGACGCGTTCGCCATACCGCCATTCACCGTCGTCACGCGTGCGCGTGTCCGCTTTGTCGGGATAGACCTCGGCACCTTCGACAGCGCCCAGCGTAATTTCAGGGACCTGCTCGAAGCCCATTCCCTGCGCCTGCTCGCGGATCGTGCGCGTGATCGGATCACCGACGCGCACCTGGGTCGGCAGTTCGGTTTCGTCCTTCAGCAGCAGTGATGTTGCCGGAAGCCACGCGGCATCGATCCACTCGGCGGGTTTGGGCTTCACCTGCAGGTGCACGGTCTCCGAGTGCGCGCTCACCGAGCGACCGCGGCTGAAGAACCCGCTCGGGTCATTGACGTCGAGCGCGGTGCCGCGAAAAACGAGCGGAGGCAACTCGAGCGCGCCGCTGCGCTCGGGCGTCAGCGCATAGTGGCGTTCGACCACGTTGTAGCGCCGTGCGCCAAGCGTCGCGACGTATTTCTTCTCCTGCCCAAGCCGCTGCACGCTGATGCCGTCCGCCTGCGGTTCGCTCAGATTGCCTTCGGTGAGGTCGAACGCAAAATACAGTTTGACCGTGTAGTTCACTTCCTGCTGCACGTATGGCGTCAGCGGATCGACGGTCGCCTCGAGAAAAATGTCATCGCCTGCCTTGCCCGATGCGGTGGTGGCGGGAGCAACGACATTGAGCTCGATCGCCGATGTCTTCGCGTCGCCGACCGCGATTGGCGCAATCGCGATGTGCCCGGTGTGTTTCGGTTCGAGACCAATTGCCCACAGCGACTTCGACTGGCTGCTTCCATTGGTGATGCTGACCTGCTGGCTCGACTGCGTGCCGAGTAGATTGAAATCCTGCTTGAGCGCGGAGAAATCCGGTGGGGTTCCATTGCTCTCGCTGCTCTCGACATTGAGCGTGACCGTTTCCCCCATCTGCATCGTCGCGCGATCAAGCCACGCGCGCACGGTCGGAGTATCGGCGTGTGCGCAGAACGAAACGAACAGCGCGATCCACATCGCCACCCACGCCGGGCGAGCCAATCGTGCAGCGTGGGTTGGGCGCGACTGCGACGTTGCGCGTCGCGCTGTCGTCGATGAAACCGGTCGGTGACTCATCCGCCTTCTCCTCCGCGTTGCTGGCGACGTTGGTACTCAAGCTGGAACTTGCGCCGCAGCAGTCCACCGGGATCGTCGGGCACGCGCTGCAGCCAGTGTTCGAGCGCCTGCTTCTTCTCGCGCGTGGTCTCGTCTTCCTGCAGGGTTCCGGCCTGCGGCTTGCCGTCCTTGTCGCCCGGCTTCGGCGCATCGGCCAGCGCCTTGTCGATGTCCTTGGACAAGGCCTCCTGCTGCTGTTTGTCGGCGCCCTGTTGCTGGCCCGCAGTTTGATCCTTCGCATCATCGCCCGGATTGGACGACGGCTTCTTGTCCTGGGAATCCTGTGCGTCCTGGTCAGACGCATTCTTGTCGTCCTTCTCGCCCTTGCCCGACGACGGATCCTGCTGCTTGTCCTTGTCACCTTGGCCGGACTGCTCGCCCTTCTGCTGATCCTTTTCGCCGCCTTGCTGGTCCTGCGGCTTTTTCTCGCCGTCCTGTTTCTGCGAATCCTCGCCATCCTTGGATGGGTCTTTCGAACCTTGCTGCCCGGATTGGTCCTGTTTCGATTGCTTCAGGAAATCCTCGACCGCCTTGCGGTTGGCCTGCGCGTCCTCCATGCCTGGAGCGATTTTCAGCGCAGCGTCGTACGCAGCGATTGCGTCTTCGTAACGCCCAAGCCTGGCGAGCGAATTTCCCTTGTTGTAGGCGCCGTCTGCCCCGTCGACATGCGTGTAGGCATCGGCCGCAGCGCCAAAATCGCCCGCCTTGTAGGACGCGCTGCCACGCCAGTCCGGCGTGCGTGCAACATCGGCGGCGTGCTTTGCATCGCCGTCGGCCAATGCGTGAGCCGCCTGCTGATCGGAGCGCTGCCACAGATCCGCAAACGATGCGGCATCGGCCTGCCGGACCGGACTCATCAGCACAAGTGCGATCGCCATCAGCCAGCCGCGACGGAATCCGCACAGCGCGAGTGGCGCCAGCAGCAACAACAGCCAAGGCCCGCGATCGCGCCAACGCGCAGTCTGTGCGGTTTGCGCTGTCGACGCCGCGTCGTCGGTGCCGGGCTCGATGCCTTCAACGTGAATGCCGAGCAGCGTGTCGAGATCGCTCGCATCCGGCGCCAGCGCGGCGTAGCGACCACCGCCCGCATCGGCCACCGCGCGCAAGGCTTGTTCGTCGCGCTTCGCAACCGCGATTCCGCCGCTCGCATCCTTCATGAAATCACCCTGCGCCAGCGGAATCGGTGCGCCTGCGCTGCTGCCGATGCCGAGGACCGAGACGGTGACCCCGCTTGCCTTCGCCTTGCGCGCAGCGTCGGTGGCGGAACGACCCGCGCTGTCGGCCAGAAGGATGATCTCGCCGCGGTGGAGCCCGGCCTGCTCGATCAGGTCGACCCCCGTTTCGATCGCGCGTGCAGTGTCGTTGCCAGCCACTGGCATCGTGCCCGGATCCAGCGCATCGATCAGGTTGTGCACGGTGCCCACGTCGTCGGTCAGCGGCGCAGCGACGAATGCATCGCCGGCGTAGCCGATCAGCGCAGTCTGGTAATCGCGGCTGCGCGCTAGGATGTCATCCAGCTTGAACCGCGCGCGGGCGAGGCGGCTCGGCTTCTCGTCCTGCGCGAGCATGCTGGCGGACAACTCCAGGGCGAGTACCCGCGCGGCTTGATTTCGAAACAGTGGCATCGGTTCGCGTTCCCATGCCGGCCCGGCGAGCGCCACGCATGCAAGAACCCACAACAGCGCCGCAAGTGCGAGGCCGGCGCGCCCGGGGCCGCCATCGATGCGCTCCATCAGGTGCGGCAGCAGATGCGCATCGACCGCACCGCGCCACGCGCCTGCATCGCTGCGCCCGTTGCGCCACGCAAACCAGAACAGCGGCAGCGCGAGCAACAGCAGCAGCGCGAGCGGGCGCAGGAAATGAAATTGCGAAAGCGCGTGCATCGCCGCGGAGTTCATGCCGTCTGCACCGGACGCAGCACCCGTGCGCGCCACGACGGAACCACGAACGCCAATGCGCCGAGCACCAGGGCACCGCCGAGTGGCCACGCATACAGTTCGTCGATCGGCCGCAGGCTTTCGTGTGTGTCGGCGGCCGGTTCGAGCTGGTCGATGGTCCGATAGACATCAGCCAACTCTTCGCTGTTGCGCGCGCGGAAATAGCGCCCGCCGGTTTTGCTGGCCATCTCGCCGAGCATTTTCTCGTCGAGTTCGGCCGATGGATTGACGACGCGGCTTCCGAAGATGCTGTTGACGCGCATGGCATCCGCGCCGATGCCGATCGTGTAGATGCGCAACTGGTTCGCGACAGCGAGATCGATTGCCTTGGCGGGATCGAGCTCGCCCGCGGTGTTCACGCCATCGGTGAGCAACACCAGAACACGTTGCGGTTGCGGCCGGTCGCGCAGACGCTTCACCGCGAGTCCGACCGCGTCGCCAATCGCCGTCTCACGACCGGCGAGCCCGATGGTGGCGTCGATGAGCTGCTTGCCGACGGTTTTCAGGTCGAACGTCAGCGGTACCAGCAGGTAGGCGCGCGTGCCGAACAGAATCAGACCCACCCGATCGCCGACGCGCCGGTGGACGAAATCGGAAGCAATCGCCTGAATGGCTGCAAAGCGTGGCGCGGACGCTCCACCGAGCTGCATGTCCTCGATGCTCATGCTGCCCGAGGTGTCGACGGCGAGCAGCAGATCGCGCCCCGAACGGGGCACATCTTCCGGAGTGCCGAGCCACTGCGGGCGTGCCGCAGCAAACACCAGCAGCAACCACGCAAGCAGCGCGAACAGTCGCCGCAGACGAGGCACGGAAGAGACGTCCGCTTGTTGGGGCAATACGACCCCGAGATGCGGCAGATGCAACGCAGTCGTCATCACACTGCGCGCACGCGGCAACAGGAACGCAGCGAGCACGGGCAACGGAGCGAGAGCGAGCAGCCACGGCCAAGCGAGTTCAAACACGGGCGCGTCTCCCGGGCAGAACGGCGCGCAGCCATGATCGCGCCAGATCGAGCAGCGCGCGCGCATCGACGGGCTTGCCCGACGCATCGCCAGTTCGGCGGTACGGCGCATCGAGAAGCGTCCGACCCACCTCGCCGCGGAATGGCGCATCGTCCGCGCGTTTCTTCGGCCACTGGGCGTCGAGGAACGCAAGCCACGCATCGTCACGCAACGCCGCAGCTTCGGGCTCGATCATCATCGACACCCGGCGAAGCAGCTGCGAGACCTCGATCGCGACACGTGCGGGATCTGGCTGCGCTGCATGGCTGGTCGCAATGCGCTCGAGTTCGGCATGCACGCGACGGCGCCATGCGCGTTCGCGTTTGCGGCGCACCAGCCAGCGCGTTGCAAAGAACAGGGCGACCAGAACCAGCGCCGCGAGAATCCACCAGCCAGGTGCAGGCGGCCACCACGAAGGCGCCGGCGGCAGATGGATGTCGCGCAGCTCGGGGCCCGGAATCGGCGTCGAAGTGGCCGCAGCAGCGCTCATGCCACCACCGTCGAGATCCGGCTGCGTGCAAGAAGCGGAGCGATCGCACGGCGCAGGTCGGCGTGTCCGTCGAGTTCGATCACCCGAACGCCAAGCTTCTTGCAAAGTGCGATCAGCCGTTCGCGCGAGGTCGTGAAACGCTCGGTCCACGCGCCGCGGACGCGCGCATCGCCGAAATCGAGGATGCGGCGCGTCGCGCCGAGATGCAGCGCGTAGCGGCCCGGCGGCGGCGGCGCGAGCTCCAGCGCATCGCGCAGCAGCACCACCGCGATGTCGTGGCGTCCGGCAAGTTGTGGCAACAATTTTTCCGTTTCCGCGTCCGTGCTGAAACCGTCGGTCAACAGAACCAGTCGCATGCCGGGCAGCAGCAGGCGGCGCAGACGCGACAGCGCGCGCGACAACGGCTCCTGCGCAACGGCGTCGGCGGCGGTGTCCCAGTCGCGCAGCGCGCGCAACACATGCAGCACACCCCGACGACCGCCGGCCGGCTTCACTTCGCCGTTGATGCCGCCGCCAAAGCCAAGTGCGCCGACGCGATCGCCGCCGGCACTCGCCATCCACGCCAGCAACGCCGCGGCGCGTGCGGCCTGCACGCTCTTGAAGCGCACGCGGGTACCGAAGCGCATGCCCGGGTTCAGATCCATTGCCAGCAACAGCCCCTGCTCGCGTTCTTCTTCGAAGAGCTTCGTATGCGGTTTGCCGCTGCGTGCGGTGACGCGCCAGTCCATGTGGCGGATCTCGTCGCCGGCCTGGTAGATGCGCGACTCGCGAAAATCGACCCCGCGACCGCGCCAGCGCGAGGTGTTGCCTCCGGCACGCAGTGCGGGACTG
Source organism: Dokdonella sp. (assembly GCF_039926425.1). Classification (GTDB taxonomy): domain Bacteria; phylum Pseudomonadota; class Gammaproteobacteria; order Xanthomonadales; family Rhodanobacteraceae; genus Dokdonella_A. Next base: position 11,963 of record NZ_JBDSWZ010000050.1, on the reverse strand, counting down.
CGCCGGCTTTTCATCAGGCTCGCGCCATGCGCAAGCGCGCCCAGCGCGATCAGTTCATCGAGGGCGACGCGGGTGGCGTTGGTATGCGATGGGGACATGGATGCGAAAGAGGAGTCGGATGCGACGGGACAAACGATCGGAGGCCGCGGCGGCGCATCTGGCTACGGCAGCGGCACACGTTGCAACAGCAGCGCAATGACCTTGTCCGCGTTGATGCCTTCCGCTTCCGCTTCATAACTCAGCAGCACGCGATGGCGCAGGACGTCGGCGGCAATCGCATGCACATCCTCCGGCGTCACGTAGTCGCGCCCCGCCAGCCATGCATGCGCACGCGCGCACCGATCGAGCGCAATGGTGCCGCGCGGGCTTGCTCCATACGCGACATAGCGGGCGAGCTCGGGGCCATACGGCGATGGATCGCGCGTCGCGAGCACCAGCTGCACAATGTATTCCTCCAGTTGCGGCGCGAGATGCAGGTCGAGCACTTCGCTGCGCGCGGCGAATATTTGCGACTGGCTCAACACGCGCGCGGGCGCCGCGGTTGTGCTGAGCGCATCGCGCGCACGGCCACGCGCAAACTTGAGGATGGCCGCTTCTGCCGCAGCGTTCGGGTATCCGACCCGCACGTGCAGAAGGAAACGGTCGAGCTGGGCTTCGGGCAGCGGATAGGTGCCCTCCTGCTCGATCGGATTCTGCGTCGCCATCACGAGGAACAGCGCCGGCAGCGGATAGGTATCGCGACCGACGGTGACCTGTCGCTCGCCCATCGCCTCGAGCAGTGCGGACTGCACCTTGGCCGGCGCGCGGTTGACCTCGTCGGCGAGAATCAGGTTGTGGAAGATCGGTCCACGCTGAAACTCGAAATTGGTCGTCTGCGGACGAAAGATTTCGGTGCCGGTGAGATCGGCCGGCAGCAGATCGGGGGTGAACTGCACGCGGTGGAAGTCGGCCTCGATGCGCGCCGCCAGTTCCTTGATCGCGGTGGTCTTGGCAAGGCCCGGAGCTCCTTCCACCAGCAGGTGGCCGTCTGCGAGCAATGCGATCAGCAAGCGGTCGATCAGAGTTTCCTGGCCGATGATGCATTCGGCGAGCTCGGAGCGAAGCGCGGAAAAAGCGGCTGCGGCGGTAACGGGTTCGGGCATGTCCATGGGATCGCTTCGGAGGTCTGGTGAATGATCGCACGCCGGCGGCGCCCACCTGTGACAGCACAGGCGCCCGGAAGTTTAGGAGACCGGAGGGGAATTGTTCAGTCGGCCGACCCGTACAGCGCCTTGCGGGGAGCTCCGGTGATCGCGGCGGCCAGCTTCGCGGCACGTGCCGGAGGAAGTTCCGCACGCAGCAGGCCGAACACGCGCCGGCCTTCGGCAAGCTGCGTATCGGCGGCCTCGCCTTCGGCGCCGGCGACCAGAAGCACGAATTCGCCGCGCTGCTGGTTCGCGTCGGCGCCGACCCGGGCGGCGATCGCCTCGAGCGGCGCCGCGATGAAGGTCTCGAAGATCTTGGTCAATTCGCGTGCAAGCACACCCGATCGGTCTGCACCGAACACGACGATCATGTCGGCAAGGCAGTCGACGATGCGATGGCTCGACTCGTAGAAGATCAGCGTGCGCGATTCGGCACACAGAGCCTGCAACCGCTCGCGCCGCGCGGAGGACTTCGCCGGCAGGAATCCCTCGAACACGAACCGGTCGCTGGGCAAGCCGGCCGCCGACAATGCCGCGATCGCCGCGCACGGACCAGGCACCGGCGACACCTCGCAACCGGCCTCGCGCGCCGCGCGCACGAGGCGGAACCCCGGGTCGCTGACCAGTGGGGTGCCCGCATCGGAGATCAGCGCAACGTTTTCGCCGGCGCGCAGGTGATCGACGATCCGCGCCGCCTGATCACGTTCGTTGTGTTCGTGCAGCGCAAGCATGCGCGCCCGGCTGCCCGCCTGGGCAAGCAGTGGTGCGCTGTGGCGCGTGTCCTCGGCGGCAATCACGTCGACGTCGCGCAGCACGGCGCGTGCCCGCGGCGAGAGGTCGTCCAGATTGCCGATTGGCGTCGCGACGATCCACAACCGGCCCGGCTTCTCGTTCATCGATGTCTCCGTCAGGTGTCAGGCGCGATTCATCGGGCGCGCGCATGCGATCGGCTATCATCGCAGTCCTGCGGCCCACAGGCACACGCCCGCCGCACTGGCCTTCCATGTGCGGATGCATCGATCATGACGTTACGCAGGACGCTCGACCTTTCGATGGCGCACGACCCACTGCGCTTTGGTTGTTCCCGATCGAGCGCGCGCCTTGTTTTCGCAGCGATGCTCGGCGTTGCATTGTCGGGCTGCGCAACGGTCTCCAGCGGACCCGACGAAGCACCGCTGTCCGCGGACGCGGAGCGCGCCGAACAGCTGTATGCGCACGGCGACCTCGAGCAGGCGGCAAACGCGTTCCTCGCACTTGCGCAGGACACCGCTGGCGACACGCACGCGCACTACGCGCTGCGCGCTGCCGAAGCCTTGCGCGAACGCGGCGACCTCGACGGTGCAGCGCGCGCGCTCGGTGACATCAAGCGGCGCCGGCTGCATGGCGACGAGCCCGTGCGCCTCGACCTGCTCGACGCCGAAATCGCGCTGGCGCACGGCAACGTCGCGCAAGCCCAGGGCATCCTGGCAGAGATGGGAGACGTGCCTGCGGCATTGCGAATCCGCGCCATCGAGCTTCGTGCCCGCGCCGATCTCGGTGCCGGCGATGCGTTCGCCTCGGCGCACGCGAGAGCGCTGCTCGACCGCGACCTCAAGGGCGCCGACCGCGAGCAGAACCGCAGACAACTCAATGACGCACTCGCCACTCTGGACGCGAACGCACTGAAGACGCGCGTCGACGCGTTGCCCGCCGATGACGTTCTGCGGCCGTGGGTGGAGCAGGCGCTGCGCGGCAAGGGTCAGCCTCTGGCGCGCGCGTTGCCGCGGCCGAGTCACCTGGTCGGCACGATGCAGGCTGGCACCGATGGCGCACTCGAAGCGGAAGGCTACGCGTCGCTCAAGCATGTGGCACTGCTGCTGCCGATGGGCGCGCAGCTCGCCGGCGTTTCGCAATCGATTCGCGATGGGTTCCTGACTGCGTATTTTTCGGACGACGCCGCGCGCCGACCGGAAGTGCGTCTTTACGACGCCGGCAAAACGCCCGGCGACGCACTCGCGGCCTACAACAAGGCGGTAGCCGACGGCGCGGACCATGTGGTCGGTCCATTGCAACGCGAGGCGGTCGGCGAACTGTTCCACCAGCCACTGCCGACGCGGGTGTTGGCGCTCAATCATCCGGACACCGGCGAAGTGCCCCCGGCGGGCAGCGCCGAATTCGGACTGCTGCCGGACGCGGAAGGGGCCCAGGTGGCCGAGCACATGCACGATCGCGGCATCACGCGCGCCGCGGTGATCACCGCCGGCACCGACTGGGCCGAGCGTGCAGCCCGCGCGTTTCGTTCGCAATTCGAGGCGTCGGGCGGCCTCGTGGTCGGCGAATCGCGGCTCGGCGACAAGGACGTGAACTATTCGAACGCGATCGTGCAGGCGACTGCAACGCTCGGTTCCGACCCGGGTGCCGGCGTGTTCATTTCGATGCGTCCGCAACAGGCTCGGCTGCTTCTTCCGCAACTCCACGTGGCGAACGTCGGCGCGCCCGTTTTCGCGACGTCGCACGTCTATTCGGGCGATGCGAACTCGTCGCTCGACCGCGACCTGGACGGCGTCGAATTCTGTGACGCGCCGTGGGTGCTCGGACCGATTCCCGGTCGGCCGGACCGCAATCAGCTGTCGAGCCAGATCGCCAGCGCGAATGGCGTCGGCGCGCGCCTGTTCGCGTTCGGGATGGATGCGTATGCGCTGTTGCCGTACATGGACTGGCTGCTCGCCCATCCGCAAGCGTATCTGGGCGGCGCCACCGGCGAACTGACCGCAGACACGTTCGGGCGCATCCATCGCACCGTCGGCTGGGCGCGTTTTCGCGATGGCTCGGCGCAACCTGCCGATGGCGCTCTCAACGCAGCGCCGATGCAGCAATGACCCCGACGGCCGACGGCCTCGACACCCGCTCGGCCGGCGCGCGTTACGAGGACATCGCACTGGCGCACCTGCAGCGGACGGGTCTGGTACTCGTTGCGCGCAATTTCAATTGCCGGCACGGCGAACTCGATCTGGTGATGGACGATCGCGGCACGCTGGTGTTCGTCGAGGTGCGCTATCGCCGCGGATCGGCGGCACGCACCAACTTTGGCGATGGACTCGATTCGGTCAGCGCGTCCAAGCGTGCGAAACTCATCCGCGCAGCATCGATGTTCCTCGCAGCACAACCGAGGCTCGCGCAACGTACCTGTCGCTTCGACGTGGTTGCGATTGCCGGCGACGTCGCCGCCCCGACGCTCGACTGGTGCAAGAATGCATTCGAATCGAATTGAGGATTGTTCATGACGGTCTTGTCCCGGAATCGCGTTGCGTGCCTCCGCACTGAATCGCGTTCGGCTCGCATGCGCGCGCTCTTCCTCGTCGCTCTGGTTGGATTGCTGCCCCAGCTCGGCGGCTGCTTTCTCGCGGTCGCCGGTGGAGCGGCCGCTGGCGCTCGCGCCGCGCACGATCGACGTGGCTTCGGCTCGTATGTCGACGACAAGCGTGTGTACCTCGGCGCCTACGACGCGATCAACAAGGATCCGGAACTTGGCCTCAAGAGCAATGTGATCATCGTGGTGTACAACGGCGTCATGCTGCTGGTCGGTGAAGTGCGCAGCGAGGAACTCAAGCAGCGTGCGGAGCGCACCGTCGGCGGATTCGGCAACACGCGCCGCATCGTCAACGAGCTGGAGATCCGCGAACCGGAAGGCTTCTGGTCGCACCGTCGCGACAACACGATCACCGCGCATGTGAAAACAGGATTTCTCGATCTCACCAGCCTCGAAGGGTTCGATCCCACGCGCGTCAACGTCACAACCGCGCACCGCGTCGTGTACCTGATGGGCAAGGTCACGCACGAGGAAGAAGACGCGGTCGTCGGCATTGCGCGCGACACCGCCGGTGTCGAGCGGGTCGTGAAGGTTTTCGAGTACCTGGACTGACGGGCGCACATTGCGCGGCCCGGCAAACACGATGCTTCCGTCTCCCGCCATTGCCGAGCTGCAGTTGGTCTTCGCCCGAGACGCGCTGACCACCGACGAGGCCGAATGCCTTGTCTATGGATACGACAACTCGCGTCGACAGGCGATGCCGGACGCGGTGGTGTTTCCGACGTCGCACGAGCAGGTCACTGAGCTGGTGCGCATCTGCCGCAGCCATCGCATCGCGCTGGTCGCGCGCGGGCGCGGCACCAACACGACCGGCGCGAGCGTGCCGGTCAGCGGCGGGATCGTTGCGAGCTTCGAGCGGATGAACCGGATCCTCGGCATCGATCCGGACAACCGCATCGCGATCGTCGAGCCGGGCGTCCTTAACGGCGATCTGCAGATCGCGCTCGCACCTCACCGGATGTTCTGGCCACCGGATCCGACGTCGGCCCCGTTCTGCACCATCGCCGGCAACATTGCCTGCAATGCGGGCGGGCCACGCGCGGTGAAGTACGGCGCAACGCGCGACAACGTGCTCGCTTTACGCGGCGTTGCCGGTAGCGGCGACGCATTCCGCTGCGGAAGCGCAACCACGAAGGGCTCGACCGGCTACGACCTGACGCGGCTGGTGATCGGTTCGGAGGGGACGCTCGCAATCGTCACCGAGGCGACGCTGAAGCTGGCCCCGCTGCCATCCGCACGGCGCACCCTGCGAGCAACGTATGCGAACGTCGACAGTGCGGCGCATGCGGTCGCGCGCATCATGGCGCAGCCGGTGACTCCATGCGCGCTCGAGTTCCTCGACGACCAATGCCTCGCGCTTGCACGCGCGCATGCCGGCGACTCGATTCCCGTTGCAGGCGCGATGCTGGTGATCGAAGTCGATGGCGAGCCGGACACGCTCGGCCCTTCGGTCGACGCCGTATCAAACGCCGCGCGTGGCGAGGGATTGATCGAGCTGCGCATCGCGGCGAACGACGCGGAAGTCGCCACGCTGTGGTCAGCGCGCAAGGCGCTCTCGCCCGCGTTGCGCACGTTGTCGCCGAACAAGATCAATGAAGATGTGGTCGTGCCGGTCAGCCACGTGCCGGAACTCGTCGCCGTCGCGCGTTCACTTGCAAAGAAGTTCGCATTGCCGATCGTCTGTTTCGGCCACGCAGGCAACGGCAACCTGCACGTGAACCTGCTGCCGCGTGACGCCGCCGAACACGCGCGCGCCGAACAGGCGCTCGATGGATTGTTCGACGCGGTGATCCGCCTCGGCGGCACGTTGTCCGGCGAGCATGGCATCGGACTCGCGAAACGTGCATTCATGACGCGCGCGGTCGATGCCAATGCGTTGTCGCTGATGCGCCGCGTCAAGGCGCAGTTCGATCCAGACGGCATCCTCAATCCGGGCAAGCTGTTGCCCGATTGACGTCGCACTTTCGTCCGACGCAGGCCGCTACAAAACAACTGTTTCGACGACGGACGCGGGAGTATGCTCCAGCGACGGCGGCATCGATCGCCTGGGCAATACCCACGAATTCCCCCTCACATCGGAGTGAGCACCGTGAGACATCAGGACGTCGCGAATGCGATCGCGCTTGCGTGCGCCATCGCTGGTTTTTGTGCGCCAGCACACGCAGTCAATATCGATCCCCAAGGCCGTGGACAGGTACTGCTCTACCCGTACTACACGGTCAACAGCGGGCAGGACACCTATTTCTCGGTGTCCAATCCCACTGTTTATGCCCAGGTCGCACACGTGCGTTTCCTCGAAGGGCGAGCGGGCCGACCCGCGCTCGATCTCGACGTGCATCTCACGGCCTACGATTCCTGGTCCGCAGCGATCAGCCAGGTCTCGGATGCAGGTGGTGCCCGGTTGACGACAGCGGATGCGAGCTGCACGCGGCCGGCGATTCCCGCCACAGGCCTGGCGTTCACCGCCTCCGGCTACGACGGCAGCGGCGCGCTGGCAGCCGACAGCGGACCACATGACCTCACGCGCACCCGCGAGGGGTTCGTCGAGGTCATCGAAAGCGCCGCCGTGGAGTTCGCCGAGGGCGGAACCGTCTTGACAGCTTTTCCGTTCGAGATACCGCCGATCGATTGCGCGACGATCTTTTCGTCGATTGTCGGCCATATCGGGGTGATCGGCGGGGGGCTGACCGGCTCCGCTGCGATCATCAAGGTGGCCGACGGCATCTACTATCCGTACTTGCCGACCGCGATTGACAATTTCACGAGCGTTCCGCTCTACACCGAAACGATGTCGCCGTTACAACCCTCGCTGCAACAGGCGAATTCCGACACCGGCGCGGGTGGCCACCTGGTCGCGAACGTGTTCGGCGAAAACGCGAGTTTTGGCACTCTCGTCACTCCCTACGCGCTCCAGTTCGACACCGGGATCGATGCGGTCAGCGCGGTGCTGATGGCCGACAGCCTGCAGAACGATTACCTGATCGAACCCGGCCTCGGCGCGAGCACGGACTGGGTGCTCACATTCCCGACCCGACGTTTTTATCAGGATCCGATCTATCCGGGCTACAACGACGGTGCAAATTCCGGTGTCGGACTCTTTGAACGATCCGATGCAGCGTTCTACGACACGGAGGGCAATCGGCTGACGGTGGACGAGGAGACCATTCGTCCGCCTTACAGCACGAACGTCATCAGCTTCCTGCGCGGCGCCGCCGCCGGCGCGAGATCCGGCGTATTTGGTTCGTCGCTCACCCGGAATTATGCGCCGCCTGCAAATGCCGGAACCATGCGCCTCGATGTCGAACGCCATCGCACGGGTCTGGGTGGCACGTCGGGACAAGGTCTTCACTCGCTGCAAGTCTCTGGATTCGGCGCGGGCCTGTATGGGTTTCCGGTCGTCGGCTTCATGGCTTACAACATCGTCAACGCAAACGCGGCGCCCGGAAAGCTGGCCAACTACAGCGGCACGTTCGCGCATCGCACGACGGCCTGCTTTGCCCAGACTTATCTGGATCCAGCAATCTGCTTCCGCTGAGCGGTCGGCCTGCCACGCTCCGATGTGGACGGACATCGCATGTGACCGCCGATCTCCGTCAGGGCGCTCAACGGATGGTTCGACGCCGTGATCCGACTTTGCGGAACGCTCTCCGGCGAGCATGGTACCGGTCTCGCGAAGTGTGCATTCATGACGCGCGCGATCGATCCGGTCGTGCTCGCGCTGATGCGTTCAATCAAGCGGCAGTTTGATCCGGACGGCATTCTCAATCACGGAAACCTGCTGCCGGATTGATCGCTGCGCAGTCGATCCCGGCACGTGCAATGGCCGCTTGTACGACACTCCTCGCAGGAGTAGCCTCCGGTAGCACGGCGGCACAGATCGCCTGACGTTGTCGCGACACCTCACGTCGGAGTGAGCCAATGACATTGAATGTCCCTGCCGCGCAGGCATGCGCAACGGTGCACCACGGGTTTCTTCCCGTGTCGAAACCGTTCCAACGATTTTCGGAAACAGCTCGCCTTCCACCAGACGGCTCCGGGTTCCGTTGCACTGAGATTCCGAGGCGGAACCGGCCGTACACCTGCGCTGCCCTGCGATGCGTCGAGCCCCTCGCGGCCGATGGACACGTGGATGCACGAACCACATTTCATCCCGCAGAGTCACCGATGGGAGCAGACGCGCGCTTTAGCGAGACGGTACCGGATCGACGGACGCAAACCGGTGATTGATGGGAATCGGGGATCTCAAAACGATCTTGGCTCGCGGCGTTGTCATCGTGTCGCAATCAGCGCCCAGCGTGAACGTCTTTCAACGGCGATCACCTCACCATCTGCGCCTTTGAAGATATCCACGGACGGGCGAAGAATCCTGATGGATCTTCGACGAAGGAGATGCGACATGAAACGTTCATCGCTCGCACGCTGGTTGCCGCTGGGTCTTGCCGCGTGTGCCGGCGTTTCACAGGCCGTCACCCTCAATCCACGCGGCCTGGGCCAGGCGCTCGTCTATCCGTATTACACCGTCAACAAAGGTCAGGACACCCTGGTCTCGCTGGTCAACGGTTCCGACTTCGGAAAACTGGTGGCGGTCCGTTTTCTGGAGGGTTACAACGGCCAGACCGTGCTGGAGTTTGGCGTCTTCCTCGCCGCGCACGAGACCTGGACAGCATCACTCAGCCAGACCAGCGACGCGGGCGGCGCCGCCGTCCATACCGCTGATCATTCCTGCACCTACCCGGCGATTGGATCGGCGGGCCAACCTTTCCTGACCAGTCGTTTCAACGACGGTGGCCCGCAAGGAGCAACGCGCACGCGCGAGGGATCGTTCGAAGCGATCGCGATGGGTGACATCGTCCCGGGCAGCGCGACGGACGCGCGCATCTTGCGCATTCAGGGCATCGAGCCGGGCGGAACATTGCCCGGTGATTGTCCGCTGACTGCGGAGTCGTACATCGCAACGCTCGCGGATCTGGTGACGCCGACCAGTGGCCTGTTTGGCAGCGGCTCGATCGTCAATGTCGGCCAAGGGACGTTGTTCGCGTACAACGCCGATGCGTTGAGCGGATTCACCGATATTCCTTTTTCGTCGCCAACAGCCGACTTCGGGAGCGTCTCGCTGATGGCCGCAAATTCGAGCGAGTCGGTGATGAGCGCACGCGCGCATGTGTTCGCCCAGTTGCACGCCGCTGACGATGGTTTTCCCTTCGCGATCGATTTCCCGAATGGAATCGATGCGGTGAGTGCAGTCTTCATGGCGGACACGATCCACAACGATTACCTGGTGGCCGCCGGACTCGGTGCCAACACCGACTGGATCGTCACGTTTCCGACCAAACATTTCTATGTCGACCGTGCGGCCAATCCATCGGGACGCTTTTATCCATTTGCCCAGCCCTTCGATGCACCCGGAAAATCCGAAGTGACCTTCGGCGCGAAGATCTACGATCAGGAAGAGGGATTCACGACGGTTGGCGGCCCCTGTGGATTTTGTCCGCCGCCGCTGCCGCTTCCATCACTGCCCTATCAGGTCAACGCAATCAGTTTCATGGCGCAACCCGGAGCCCCGCTCGTCTCGGGCGTCCTCGGATCGAATCTGACAACAAATCTTGCACCTCATGCTTCAGCGGGCACGGTCGAATTCGATCTCGCATCGATCGATTATGGTGATCGCGCACACGTCCTGTCGGGCTACGGCGTCGACAATCCGAACGACTCCGTGGAGCTCTACGGCCTGCCGGTGACCGGCTTCATGGTCTACAACATCGTCAACGCCAATGCGCAGGCGGGAAGCCTGGCCAACTATGGCGGATTGTTCCGGCACGCGAAGCGCACCCTTTACGGCCGCGCATCTTTTTCGCGCTGAGAAAGCACTTTCGGAATGGAGAACCTGACGATGAAAATCAGCACGCTCACAGCTGCTCTCGTGATCGCGAGTGCATGCACGACCGGCGTTGCACACGCGGTCAGCGTCAATCCGCACGGTCTCGGACAGGTGCTCCTTTATCCGTACTACACCGTCAACAAGGGCCAGGACACGCTGCTGTCGGTGGTCAACTCCTCGGATGTCGGCAAGGCGGTCAAGGTCCGCTTTCTTGAAGGCTACAATGGGCGAACCGTGCTCGACTTCACCCTGTTCCTGTCGGCGCACGACATCTGGAGCGCTGCGGTTTCGCAGGTCGACTCGAGCTCCGGCGCAAAGATCACGACCACGGATCACAGCTGCACCTTTCCGCAGATCGTCGATGCGGGGCCGCCGTTCTCGGCAGCCAATTACAGTGGCGCACCGGGCTCGACCGACAGCGGTCCGCAGACGATCGCGCGAACCCGCGAAGGCCATATCGAAATCATTGCCGATGGCGACATCGTCGCTGGCAGCGCAACTGACCAGCGCATCACGCACGTGCAGGACGGCTCGCCCGGAGGCGGGAGTCCAGCGGGGTGCGACGCGATCACGGCGAATGGATTCGGTGCCGATCTGGTGACACCCACCACCGGACTTCGCGGGTCCGCCTCCATCGTCAATGTCGGTGAGGGCACGTTTTTCGCCTACGCAGCCGACGCGCTCTCCGGTTTCACCAGCGTCGCGTTCACCGACACAGTTGCGGATGTCGACCATGATTCGCTGGCTCGGGCCAATACCGACGGCTCCGCATTCACTGGCGGCGCGGTTGCCACGGTACCGACCGATTCCGGTGAGGTCCTGACGCTCGACTACCCGCGCGGCATCGATGCGGTCAGCGCGGTATTGATGGCAGATTCGATCAGCAACGATTACCTGGTATCGGCCGGACTCGGCGCCAACACCGACTGGATCGTCACGTTTCCGACCAAGCGGTTCTATGTCGATCCGGCGTTGGTGGGCAATACAGCGGGTGCTCCTTTCGTGGAAACCTTCAACGGTGGCCATTCGTCTGTTTCACTCGGTCTCGACATCTACGATCAGGAAGGGTTTCATCAGTCGAACCGGCCGCCAGCGGAGGGGTGCGGAATTCTCTGCCCGGCGCTCGTACCGTTCATGCTTCCCTATGAAGTGAATGCCATCCGCTTCGTTCCGGACACGGGCACGTTCGCGCCGTCAGGCGTATTTGGTTCGCAGCTGTCGACCGTGTTCGGCCCGCTGTTTGGTAACGCATCTGATGGTGATGCCGGTTGGGCACGCATCGGTTTCAACGATGCGCTCGAACCGCACGCGCTGACAGGTGGAATGAACTGGCCCACGCCCGTTGCGCTGAATGGACTGCCGTCGATCGGATTCATGGTCTACAACATCGTCAACACCAATGCCGCGCCTGGCCGACTGGCCAATTACGGCGCAACGTTCGCGCATCGCTCGACGATGTCGTGCACCCCGTGCGAGAACTCGCCCTCCGGGGGAGCCGCTGCCGAGTAATCGGCAAGCCATAACGCGGCACTCACTCGCTGATCGAGGGGTG
>NZ_JBDSWZ010000049.1:0-13671 GCF_039926425.1 Dokdonella sp. | reverse complement strand
TTTCAGCAAGATGCACGGGCTCGGAAACGATTTCGTCATCGTCGATTGCCGAGAGGCGCCTCTTGCACTCGATGCGTCGGCGATCGCGCAACTGGGTGACCGCCACATCGGTGTGGGGTTCGATCAGTTGCTGACCATCGAAAACGCCAGCGATCCTTCGTGTGTATTTGCGTACGGCATCTGGAACTCCAACGGCAGTCGTGCCGGGCAGTGCGGCAACGGCTTGCGGTGCGTCGCGCGCTGGCTTGCGCGCGAAGGCCTGTTGTCGACCGGTTCGATCCGGCTGGAGAGTCCATCCGGTCCGATCGCTGTCGAGGTGATGGATGACGGCAGCATCCGCGCCGACATGGGCGAGCCGGATTTCACGCCGGCCGCGATTCCGCTGCTTGCCGCCGGCCGCGGGGATCCGTACACGATCGAGGTGGTGGGTGAGCCTGTCGACATTGGCGCGGTCTCGATGGGCAACCCTCACGCAGTGATCGAGATCGGTGATGCCGATGCCGCTCCCGTGTCAGTGCTCGGCCCGCAAATCGAGCACGCCGATGCGTTCCCGCGTGGCTGCAATGTGGGCTTTGCGCAGGTCGTCTCGCCCGCGCTCATCCGCTTGCGCGTGTGGGAACGCGGAGCCGGCGAAACGCTCGCCTGTGGAAGCGGCGCGTGCGCCGCGGTTGCGGTGCTGCGCCGACGCGCTAAGCTCGACGCGAGCGTCCGCGTTCTGTTGCCGGGCGGCGCGCTCGATATTCACTGGGAAGGTCCGGGCCACGCGATGTGGATGCGCGGCCCGGCGACCTTCGTGTTCGACGGTGAGTACGAGTTGACCGGCAGTGCATCCACTCGACCAGCATGACGACAGCGTGATCGACGCTGCGCGAACAACGGGAAGGCCATGAGCGAACTCAGTGTCAAGGACAGCCTCAATGCAATGGACGTCGCCAGCTACTTGCGTCGCCATCCGCAGTTTCTCGGTGAGTTTCCGGACATCGCGATGACCCTGATGGTGCCGCGCGAACAGGGGCCGGCCGCGTCGCTGGCGAGCTACCAGCTCGACGTGCTGCGTGACAAGAATCGCGATCTCTCGCGTCGCCTGCACGATCTGATCGAGATCGCGCACGAAAACGAGAGCCTGATGGTGCGTGTGCATACGCTCACCCTCGCGCAGATGCGTGCGACCACGCTGGCTGACACGGTGCGCGCGGTGGTCGGCGCGCTGACCGAGGACTTCCACCCCGATCTGGTGCGACTGGTGCTGTTCCGCGCGGATCCGGATCTGCCGGCGGCCGAATGGCTGATTGCCGAGCCGGACGGCGTCGCCGCATTCCCGGCATTTGCCGAATTCTTCAAGCGCGCCGAGCCGCTGTGCGGACGCCTGCAGCAGGACAAGCTGGATGTCTTGTTTGGCAAGCATGCCGACGATGCGCGATCGGCGGTCCTGCTGCCGATCAGCGACATCGGCATGCTGGCGGTCGGCAGCCACGATGAGAACCGCTTTCATCCGGGAATGGGCACGGTGTTCCTCAAGCTGATCGGCGAAGCGGTGTCCACGGCACTTGCACGGTTTCCGATCCGGCGCTGAGATGAGCGCGATCGACGCGACCGGCGCCTCCCTGGGTGATGGAGTCGATCGCTTCATCCGCTACCTGCGCGACGAGCGCCGCTACGCGCCGAGCACGGTCGAACATTATGCGCATGCGCTCGCGCGCCTCGGCGATTTTGCCGAGGCGCAGGCACTGCGTCACTGGCGCGATCTGAAACCTGATCAGCTGCAGTCGCTGCTGGCGGACGAACATCGCGTCAAACGGTATTCGCCATCGACGCTTCGCGGCCTTGCTTCCGCGTGGCGAAGCTTCTTCCGCTTTCTGGCCCGTGACGGCGAAGTCAACAGCAATCCGGCGATCGGTCTGCGCTCTCCCAAGGTGCAGCGCAAGTTGCCGCAGGTGCTCGATGCCGACGAAATGGCGGTACTCGTCGACGTGCCGGGTGACGACGCCGAGTCGATCCGCGATCGCGCGCTTCTCGAACTCCTTTACTCGAGCGGTCTCCGCGTCGCTGAGCTGTGCGGTGTCCGCTGGCGCGATCTCGACCCTGGTGACGGCATGCTGCGGGTCACCGGCAAGGGTTCGAAAACGCGCATCGTGCCGGTCGGCGCGAAAGCGCTCGTCGCACTCGCGGCGCTGCGCGAACAGGACCTTCCACGCGACGACGATCCACTGGTGCGCGGTGCCCGCGGCGCGCCACTGACCCCGAATGGGGTGCGAGCGCGTCTGAAAAAGCGCGCGAACGAGCAGGGCGTTTGGAAGCGCGTGTATCCGCATCTGATGCGCCATTCCTGCGCCAGCCACCTGCTCGAGTCTTCCGGCGACTTGCGCGCGGTGCAGGAGTTGCTCGGTCATGCCGATATCGGCACGACACAGATCTACACGCACCTCGATTTCCAGCACCTTGCCAAGGTGTACGACGCCGCCCACCCACGGGCACGACGCAAGGCGTGAGCCGTTGCGTCCGGCTTGGATTCTTCGGCGGCGACCCCACCTCGTCAACTCTTGCGCAGGAAGAACCGGATGGACAGTTTCCACGCCACCACCATCGTTTCCGTCCGCCGTGGCGACCGCGTCGTCATCGGTGGTGACGGCCAGGTGACGCTCGGCAACACCGTCATGAAAGGCAACGCCAAGAAGATCCGCCGCCTCGGCAAGGGAGATGTGCTTGCGGGGTTTGCGGGCGCGACCGCGGATGCGTTCACGCTGTTCGAATTGTTCGAGCAGAAACTCGACAAGCACGGCGGCAATCTCACCCGCGCCGCCGTCGAACTGGCGAAGGACTGGCGTACCGAGCGCCGCCTCGGTCGACTGGAAGCGCTGCTCGCTGTAGCCGACAAGTCGACGTCGCTGATCATCTCCGGAAACGGCGACGTGCTCGAACCCGAGCAGGGACTGATCGCGATTGGTTCCGGTGGTCCGTTCGCACTTGCGGCCGCCAAGGCGTTGCTCGAACACACCGAGCTTGATCCGCGCGCCATCGTCGAGAAGGCATTGAACATCGCCGGCGACATCTGCATCTACACCAATCACAACGTGTCGATCGAAGAGCTGGGATCGGAAAGCCGGCCTTAGCGCATCGCAACAGCGACAAGCGGCGTGTTTTCCCGCTCCCCACTTCCCAGTACCCGACTCCATGCCATGTCCGAACTCACACCGCGCGAAATCGTCAACGAACTGGACCGCTACATCATTGGCCAGAATGCGGCCAAGCGCGCAGTGGCCATCGCGTTGCGCAACCGCTGGCGTCGCATGCAACTCGAGCCCGGCTTGCGTGAGGAAGTGACGCCCAAGAACATCCTGATGATCGGCCCGACCGGTGTCGGAAAGACCGAGATTGCACGACGACTCGCGGCGCTCGCGAACGCACCGTTCATCAAGGTCGAGGCCACCAAGTTCACCGAAGTCGGTTACGTCGGCAAGGACGTCGAGCAGATCATCCGCGATCTCGCCGACAGCGCAGTGAAGATGATGCGTGAGCAGGCCAAGTCGCGCGTTCGCAACCAGGCCGATGATCGCGCCGAGGATCGAATCCTCGATGCGTTGCTACCGCGACGACAAGGGGTCGGCTTCGCCAACGAGCCCGTTCCACAGGATGCGCGGGAAGCCGATACCCGCCAGAAATTGCGCAAGCAGCTGCGTGAAGGCGCGCTCGACGATCGGGAGATCGAGCTCGATTTCGCGACCAATGTGGGCGTCGACATCATGGCGCCGCCGGGCATGGAAGAAATGACCAGTCAGCTGCGCGGGATGTTCCAGTCGCTTGCCGGCCAACGCAGTCAATCGCGCAAGGTCACGGTTGCGCAGGCGCGTCCGCTGTTGATCGAAGAAGAGGCGGGCAAACTCGTCAACGACGAGGACATCAAGACGCAGGCGATCGTCAACTGCGAACAGAATGGCATCGTCTTCATCGACGAGATCGACAAGATCGCGCAACGCGGAGAATTCAGCGGCGCCGGTGTCTCGCGCGAAGGCGTGCAGCGCGACCTGTTGCCGCTGGTCGAGGGTTCCGCGGTGTCGACCAAGTACGGCATCGTCAAGACCGACCACATCCTGTTCATCGCGTCAGGCGCGTTTTCTCTCGCCAAGCCATCAGACCTCGTGCCGGAACTTCAGGGTCGCTTCCCGATCCGCGTCGAACTTGCCGCGCTGACAGCCGACGATTTCAAGCGGATCCTGCGCGAACCGCAGCATGCGCTGACAAAGCAATACACCGCGCTGCTGGCGACCGAAGGCGTGACGCTCGAGTTCGCGCCCGATGGGGTCGATCGGCTGGCCGAAATCGCGTTTCAGGTGAACGAGCGCACCGAGAATATCGGCGCGCGCCGCCTGCACACCGTACTCGAGCGCATGCTCGACGAGATCTCGTACCAGGCGTCCGACAAGGACGGCCAGCATTTCCTGATCGATGCGGCGTATGTCGATGCGCGTCTTGGGGGCCTGGTGAAGGACGAGGACCTTTCGCGCTATATCCTGTGACCGCGCGCAATTGACGCGCACATAGGCGATCCGCGTGCGCTTCGCAGCGTGACGATCGTCGGTGGCGTTCAGCCTTCTCCTTGCACCTTCGCCGATCCTGTCCGACCATAGAGCCATGAGCACAGTCGTTCCCTTCAAGGCGCGCGGTATCCGCGCTGAACTTCGCGAAGCTTTCGAGCAGCGCATTCCGTTGCGCATCCTGCGCGAGCGTCTGCAGCCGGGCGTGATCCACGGCTATGTCATCGCGTTGTCGCGTGACTTCTGCCTGATTGCCGAGGTGGGCGATGCGATCCGTTTCGACGGCTACATTGCGATCGCGGTAGCCGACATCAGCGCGATGGAAACCGATCCGTCGCGCGAGTTCGTCGACAAGGCACTTGCGCTGCGCGGCGAAGAGCTGCGCACGCTGGCCGATTTCCAGCTCGATGACTGGGCCGGCATTGCGCGCTCCGCGGCGGCGTGTGCGCCGTTGATTTCGGTCAACATGCTGGAGGACGACGAGGGCGAGATCAGCTACGTCGGACAGCTCGACAAGATCGAGGCGAATGGCCTGGTGCTGCGCGAGCTCGATCCCAATGCTGCCTGGTATCCTGACACGGGTGTGTACGAATTCGAGGCGCTCGGTTCGATCGGATTCGGCAGCGGGTATCTCGATGCGTTGTGGCAAGTGGCCGGCTCACCGGCAGATCCGCTCGCGCCGCGCGCGCCGGTGTCCGATACGCTTCATTAATGCGCTCGTCCCTGATCGCCGCTTCGATGGAGCGGCGATTCCGCGGAGAGTTCGGGCCGACGGGTGAGTTCAAAAGCGGCCATCCCTGGCCGCACTTTTCATCAACAGCAAACTTCCTCCGCGACGCGAGTGTTCGATGAGCAACCCGATTCCCACGAACATCACGCTCCATCGCGCGTCGCACGTGCTTGAAGTTTCTTTCGACAACGGCGACACGTTCCGTCTCCCCGCGGAGTACCTGCGCGTGCATTCGCCGAGCGCGGAAGTGCAGGGGCATGGCCGCAGCCAGCGCGTGCTGGTCGCCGGAAAGCAGCACGTCAATATCGATGCGGTGGAGCCCGTCGGGAATTACGCCGTGCTGCTGCGCTTCGATGATGGTCACGCAACGGGACTGTTTTCGTGGAGCGTTTTGCACGAGCTCGGCCGCGACCAGTCGACGAACTGGCAATCGTATATCGATGCACTCGCTGCGGCGGGTTTGGCCCGCGAGCCACGTTCGAGTTGATCTTGCGCGGCATCTGCCGCGCGCTGATTCGGGCGGTCGGTTTGCGTGTCGGCAGAGCGCCATTCCTGGTCTCGACGAGCCATGCATTCAGTGACAGACTGGATCGATCCAGCAGGGCAAGGGAGGAAGCGATGCGGATGAAAATTTGGTGGCTCCCACTGTTTTTGGCCGGCCTTTGCGCCGCATGCTCCGCCGTACCCGCAACAGACGATCCTGCGGAACTGCTCTATGGAAAAACGGTCGAGCAGCGTGTCGATGGCGCCATTGTGATCACGTGGCGAGGCATCGACCGCAATCCGGACGCTGCGTTCGACGAGCGCGCGGCGATGTCGGAAACATCGAGTGTCTACATGCACCAACATCCGACACAATTGAGTCACATGACCACGATGGCCCATCTTCCGGACGGAAGCGTCGTCACGACGGCGAGCCACTGGGAACCGGAAGTCCGAAAGTGATCCGGCACCGACTACCAGCCGCCGCCTCCGCCACCTCCACCGCCGCCGCCTGACGATCCACCGCCGCCGCTGCCAGAGGACGATCCGGGAGCGCTCGATGACGACGAAATCGTGCTGCTGAGCGACGAGCCGAGGCTGTCTGTGAAGTTCGCGACATTGCTGATGGTGCCGCCCTGGTACCAGCCGATCGCGCTTGCCGCCGCAGCAGCTGCAGCAGGGCCGACGGCCGCGGCGAAACGATCGGCCCAGGTCTTTTCGACACCGAGCGCGAGCGCATAGGGCAGGAAGCGCTGGAATTCGTCGACGTTCATCGGCGGCTCCTTTTGCGCTGCCAGTTGCTCGCGTTCGGCGACGCCGAGGTAGAGTCGAAGTCCGGCGATCTGGTCGAGGATCTTCCGACCCGCGATGGTCGGCGCCTTCAGCCACTGGAAAAAGACGACGTTGGTCAGCACCAACGCCGCGGCGACGATCGTGAATGCGATGCCGGTGAACGACGCCAGCACGCCGATGCCGAACAGTTCGCCCGCGACGAACGGCAGCGAGAACAGCGTCATGAAGACCGCGCCACCGTACGCGACGATGCCGGGCGGCGCGCGCCACGCCCGTACCGTCGCGGTGAGCAGCGCGATGACACCGACACTCCAGCCTGCAAGCCACACCAGGATGAACGCGGCACCGCCGGCGGCGGGCGCAGCGCCGTGTGCCAGCAAGCCGAGTACCAGTGCCGCGATGCCGATCAGCACGCCGGGAACGACCAGTTTGCCATTCGTCTTGAAATAGAGTCCGATGTCGTTCTGCTCCAGCGCCTGCTTGTGCGCCGAACGCGCGGCAGAAATCGTCACGTGTTCCGACTGTTTGAGGGAGAGCGTTTGTCGCGCCCCGAGCATGCCTGCGAGCAGCGCGCCTTCGGTGGCGGGCCAGCCCGTGCCGCCGCCACTGCGTTTTCGCAATGTGTAGTCGCCCGACGTCTGGCTGATCTCCAGCGCGCCGCGGACCGCGAGATCGACGAGGTCGGCGGCGAAACAGCGATCGTCGTATCCCATGCGTTCGATGTGTCGCAACGTGCCGGGACTGAGATCGGCCGGCGGTTCGTACAGCGGGATGATCACGCCACGCTTCGGGTCGCGCCCGACCCGCAGCCATTGGAAGAGGTAATACCCCCACATCAGCGCAAGGCCGATGGCGCCAACCAGTACGCCGCCGTTGTCGCGCAGGAACCAGCGCACGCGCATCGCGTCCGTCGGAGCGGCGACGATACCCTTCGGGAAGCCCACGACAATCGTCAGGCCATTGCGCGGCGGCAGCGTGCGCGTCGCGACAAACGCCGCGTGCGAAGGCGAATCGGCGCTGGCGTTCCATGCCTTGCCCTTCTCGCCCTGCGCACCGGTGTACGCCTCGACGTGCATCTGCTCCGGCGCTACCGCGCCTGGCAGCGTGACGTTCGCGCTCGCCGCGTCGATCGCGAAATCCCAGCCATTGCCGGTCGCATTCCAGTACAGCTCGTCGTGATCGGCGAAAAAACCCAGCTGCCGCGTCGTGTGATAGTCGAACGTATAGGTGTGTTCGCCGGGATCGACATTCGTGTCCTTCGCGCCGAAGTAGATGCGGGTGCCGTTCGATTGTCCTTCGGTGTGAAAGGGCTCGGTCGCGCCGTCGCGTTCGAGGTGGCGCGGCTCGAAATCGACGTGCACCCGGTTGTTCAGCCGGTCGCGATACCCGGTGGGGAAGTCGCGATAGATGCCGTGACGGATCTGGTTGCCTTCGGCGCGCACGCGGATTGTTTCGGTGACGTCCATGCTGCCGTCGGCCAGGACCTGGATCTCGCTGTGGAACGCGAGAATGCGTTCGTCCGCAGACGCATTGCCGGCGAGCAAGCCGAACGCAACGCAAAAAGCGCAGAGAAACTCCTTCATGCCGGTGACTCCTGGTCGTTGCCTTGGCGATAGAACTCTGCCGTGTTGAAGCGCATCGCACGCGCGACGAACAGAGAAGGAAATGTTTCGATGCGGTTGTTGAGATCGCGCACCGCGCCGTTATAGAAGCGCCGTGCAAACTGCAGGTGATCCTCGATACCGACCAGATCTTTCTGCAATTGCAGGAAATTCCCGCTCGCCTTCAGGTCTGGATAGCGCTCCTGCAGCGCGAGGATGCGGTCGATCTGTTGCGCGAGCTCGCCCTCTGCTTGGGCCTTGTCGGCCATCGACGCCGCGGAGATCGCGCGGGACCGCAGCTGCGTGACCGTGGTCAGCGTTGCACGCTCGTAGTCCGCATAACCCTGCACCGCGGAGATCAGTTGCGGCACCAGGTCGTGTCGGCGGGTCAGCTGCACGTCGATGTCGCTCCACGCAGCACGCACCTGGTTGCGCGCGGACACGAGATCGTTGAACACGACCACGATGCCGCCGGCGACGACGATCACCAATCCTCCCAGCCACCAGATGCCCATGCGGACTCTCCCCGAACCCCGCGCGCATTATCGGCCACGCGCGCGTTGCTGCAAGGTTGGCAGCGGCGCGGCGCGCTTGCGGTACGATGGACACCATGAACGAACCCCGCACGACCCATTTCGGATTCCGCGACGTCGCCGAAGACGACAAGGCCCGTCTCGTTGGCCAGGTCTTCACGTCGGTCGCACGCAACTACGACGTGATGAACGACCTCATGTCGTTCGGCGTGCACCGGTTGTGGAAGCGCTATTTCGTTGCGACCAGTGGCGTGCGTGACGGCGACCGCGTGCTCGATCTCGCCGGCGGTACCGGCGACATTGCCGCGCTGCTGTTGCCGAAAGTCGGCACAAAAGGCAGCGTCGTCGTTGGCGACATCAACGGCGACATGCTGAAGGTCGGGCGCGACCGCATGCTCGACCGCGGTCAGGTGAAAGGCCTCGACTGGTCGCAGATGGACGCCGAAGCACTGCCGTTTCCCGACCGGAGTTTCGACTGCGTCACGATGGCATTCGGTTTGCGCAACGTGACGCGCAAGGAACATGCGCTGGCCGAAATCCATCGCGTGCTGAAGATCGGCGGTCGTGCGCTGGTGCTCGAATTCTCGACCGTGCGCGCGCAATTCCTGAAGCCGTTGTACGACTTCCATTCGTTCCAGGTCCTCCCACGCATCGGCAAACTGATTGCCGGTGACGACGCGAGCTACCGCTATCTGGCCGAATCGATCCGCAAGCATCCGGATCAGGCAACGCTGAAGGCGATGATGGAAACCGCGGGGCTCGCGCGCGTCGACGTGCGCAATCTCAGTGCCGGTATCGTCGCGATCCACCGCGGCTATCGCGTGTAGGGGACAACGATGCGCGTGCTGGTGACCGGAGCCTACGGCTTCATCGGCGCGTAGATCGTCGCCGCGCTGGCCGGCGCGGGCCACGAGGTCGTCTGTGGCGTGCGCGCATCCCGTCGCAACCGGCGTTTCACGATGTTTCCTTCCATCGCGTGTGACATGGGCGTTGATGTCCGCGAGGACGACTGGCTGCCACGCCTCGCCGGCGTCGACGCGGTCGTCAATGCCGCCGGCATTCTTCGCGAACATGGAAGCGATCACTTCGACAATGTGCATCACCGCGCGCCATTGGCGCTGTTTCGTGCGTGCCGAAGCGCCGGAATCCGGCGCGTCGTGCAACTGTCGGCTCTCGGAGATCCGGCCGACGGCGAATTCATTGCTTCGAAGCATCGCGGCGACGGCGCCTTGCTGGAACTCGATCTCGACGCCATCGTATTGAGGCCATCCATCGTCTACAGCGCAGCGGGATCATATGGCGGTACGTCGTTGTTGCGCGCGCTGGCAGCGCTTCCCGGTGTGTTGCTGCTTCCCGAGGGCGGAGCACAGCGGCTGCAACCTGTCGCCCTCGAGGATCTGGGCACGCTGCTCGTTGCGGCGCTCGATACACCCGTGACCTCGCGTGAACCGTTCGAGGTGGTCGGTCCCGATGTCCTCATGCTCTCCGACTACCTTCGCTGCTGGCGCAGCTGGCTGGGCAGTGCGCCAGCACTGGAAATCCGCATACCGAGCGCACTCGTGCGCAGCGGCGCCGCGCTCGGGGAATTCGTCGGGCGGGGTCCGCTTGGATTGACGATGCTGCGCATGCTCGAGCGCGGCAACGTCGGTCGCCCGGATGCCTGGGCACGCCTGCGAGATGAGTTCGGTGTCGCGCCGCGCGCGCTCGATCACGTGCTGGCGACGACGCCTGCACAGACCCAGGATCGTTGGCACGCCCGACTGTATTTTGCACTGCCCGCACTACGGCTCTCGTTCGCGCTGCTGTGGGTCGGGTCGGGTCTGATCGGGCTGTCGGCGCCGGTGGCGGCGGTGGAATCGATGTCGCGCGAGGGTCCACTCGCGCTCGATTCGGCGGTCGGACTCGCGCGCCTCACAGGCGCCGCGGATCTTCTGCTCGGCGTGCTCTGCCTCTCGCGCTGGCAACCGAAATGGGTGCTCGCAGCCATGCTCGCGATGCTGGTCGGCTACACGCTGTCGATCGGCGTGCTGTGGCCGCGGCACTGGTTCGATCCGTTGGGCGGACTTGCCAAGAACATTCCGTTGATCATCGCGCTGTGCGTGCTGCTTGCGATCGAGGACCGTCGGTGAGCCTCTATCTGGCCCTGAAGGTCGTGCATATCCTGTCCGCTGCGCTGCTGTTCGGCACCGGCCTCGGCACGGCGTTTTTCATGTGGTTCACCCATCGCAGTGGCGAGGTCGCAGCAATCGCGCGTGTTGCACGCCTGACCGTGCTGGCCGACTGGTTGTTCACCACGCCGGCTGTGATTGTGCAGCCTGCGAGTGGCTTCGCGCTGATGCGGCTGATGGGCTACGACGGCCGTCAGGCCTGGCTGCAGATTGCATTTGCGCTGTACCTGGTGGCGGGCGCGTGCTGGATTCCGGTGGTCGTGCTGCAGCGGCGCGCACGCGATCTCGCGATCGAGGCCGCGCGCAGCGAAACCCCATTGCCCGTCGCCTACCACGATGCGATGCGCTGGTGGTTCGTCCTCGGATGGCCCGCGTTCGCCGCGGTCCTGTCCATTTACTGGCTGATGGTCGCCAAGCCGACGTTGTGGAACTGACCGCGCTGTGCTCGCGGCTTCGGCTGGTGTGAGCTGAAGCCGCGTCAACAAAAACGCCAGAGCCTTTCGCCCTGCGTCGCCAGCATCCAAGCGCATGGAAATGAATCCGGACGCTCCGTCGGCCCGCGTGGAACCATCGCGTCCGCGGCGCTGAGTGAGTCGCGCGGAGAGTCTGCGAGCCACGTCGAATCCCACAATCGCAGGCGCTTGCGCGACAATCACGACGCCCCGCCATTCGCCAAACCGTCATCGAGGTTCAACCGTGCCCCTTTCGCTCCCCGCCCGCATTGTTCTGCTGTGCAGCTTCGCTTTCGTTGCGTTCGATGCGGCTGCCGCAACGTCCGATCCGCACAGCTATGCCAATACCGATCAGGTCAGCGTGAAGTCGGTGGCGCTTGATGTCGACGTCGATTTTGGCAAGCGCGAGATCGCCGGCACCGCGACACTCGCGCTGGACTGGCACGACAAGACGGCGCATGCGCTGGTGCTCGACACGCGTGACCTGACGATCGGCGCGGTCGAGGCACTCGATGCCGGCGGCGTTGCGCACGCGGTGAAATGGACGCTGGCCAAGCGCGATGCGATTCTCGGTTCCGCGTTGCGCATCGACTTCCCTTCGCCCGCCGAGCATGTGCGAATCCGCTACCACAGCGCGCCGACGGCGTCGGGGTTGCAATGGATGACGCCAGCGCAGACAGCGGGCAAGCACCATCCCGTCATGTTCTCGCAGTCCGAGTCGATCCATGCGCGCAGCTGGGTGCCGCTGCAGGACACGCCGTCGGTGCGCTTCACCTACACCGCGCACGTGCGCGTGCCGAAGGAACTGCGCGCGGTAATGAGCGCCGACAACGACGCGAAGCATCCGCTCGACGGAGTTTTCTCGTTCAAGATGGAACAGCGGATTCCGTCGTATCTGCTTGCCATTGCCGTGGGCGATCTTGCCGTGCGTGAAACGGGCCCGCGCACGGCCGTCTATGCCGAACCGTCGGTCGTCGACAGTGCAGCGAAGGAATTCGCCGACACCGGGAAAATGATCGAGACGACCGAGAAACTGTACGGCCCATATCGCTGGGACCGTTACGACCTGCTGGTTCTGCCGCCGAGCTTTCCGTTTGGCGGCATGGAGAATCCGCGGCTGACGTTCGTGACGCCGACGGTGATCGTCGGCGACAAAAGTCTGGTGTCGCTGATCGCGCATGAGCTCGCGCATTCCTGGTCTGGCAACCTCGTAACGAATGCCGCGTGGAAACACATGTGGCTCAACGAGGGCTTTACCTCCTACGTGGAAAATCGCATCGTCGAAGCGGTCTACGGAAAGCCGCAAGCCGATGAGGAATTCATTCTGGCTGCCGATGGCCTACGTCGTGAATTCGATGAGACACCGAAAGCCGACCAGCGATTGCTGGCGGATTTCGACGGTCGCGATCCCGACGATGCAGGCAACGATTTCGCCTACACCAAGGGCGCGTGGTTGCTGCGCACGCTCGAGGCGCGCTTCGGGCGCGACACGTTCGATGCGTATCTGCGCGGCTACTTCGATCACTTTGCGTTCCAGAGCATCACCACCGCGCAGATGCTCGACTATCTCCAGCAAAACCTGATCGACAAGCATCCCGGAAAGATGACTCTTGCGCAGGTGAGGGCATGGGTCGACGAGCCGGGTATCCCCGCCGATGCGACAGTGCCGGAGTCGCCACGCTTCGCGGCCATCGCGAAGGCACGCAGTAAGTGGGTGGCCGGTTCGCTGAAGGTCGCCGACATCGGCGCCGGCGACTGGAACACGCATGAGTGGATGTACTTCCTCGACGGCTTGCCCGAGAAGCTCAGCGCTGCCCAGCTCACTGCATTCGATGCTGCGTGGCACATGACCGGCGGACCGAACGCGGAAATCGCACGCCGCTGGTATCTCGTCGCGATCCGCAACGACTATCGCCCGGCGCGCGAGGCGATGCAGGCGTACATGACGCGCATCGGTCGGCGCTATCTGGTGGTGCCGCTGTATGAAGCGTTCGCGAAGACCCCGGAAGGTCTTGCATTCGCGCGCGGCGTCTATGCAAAAGCAAAAGCGGGATACCACCCGATGACCAAGGTCAGCATCGAGAAGGCGCTCGCACCGAAGAAGAAAGCAGGAAGCTGACGCCGACTCCGCTGCATGCGCGTGCGCGCGGAGAGATGAACTCTTCGCACGCGCCACGCGATGGTCACGCCTGGTCGAAGGAACGCAACTCGCGTTTCGCCGCGTCAAGCCACGCGCTTTCCTTGCGCCGGTAGTAGCGCGGCGCGACCTTTGCGCGCTTGAGCATGTCTTCGAGCACCTGGCGCGATTCGGCAGGGCGCTGCTCCTTGCGCAGCAGGTTCGCATAGCGCAGCCGCGCCTCCTCGCCAGGATAACTGCGCG
>NZ_JBDSWZ010000048.1:0-5356 GCF_039926425.1 Dokdonella sp. | reverse complement strand
TATTTCCGCGACGACATCGATCCGGCAACCGGCAAGGGCCGCGACATCCTGTTCTTCGTCGACAACATCTATCGCTACACGCTGGCCGGTACCGAAGTGTCGGCACTGCTCGGACGCATGCCGTCCGCGGTCGGTTACCAGCCGACGCTGGCCGACGAGATGGGTCGCCTGCAGGAGCGCATCACCTCGACCAAGACCGGCTCGATCACGTCGATCCAGGCCGTCTACGTTCCGGCCGACGACTACACCGATCCGTCGCCGGCGACGACGTTCGCGCATCTGGATTCGACCGTGGCACTGTCGCGCGACATTGCGAGCCTTGGCATCTATCCGGCCGTGGATCCGCTCGCGTCGACCAGTCGCCAGCTCGATCCGCTGGTGATCGGCCAGGAACACTACGACACCGCGCGCCGTGTACAGGGTACGTTGCAGCGCTACCGCGAACTGAAGGACATCATCGCCATCCTCGGCATGGACGAGCTCAGCGAAGAAGACAAGGCCTCGGTCACTCGCGCGCGCAAGATCGAACGCTTCTTCTCGCAGCCGTTCACCGTTGCACAGGTGTTCACCGGCGCGCCAGGCAAGTACGTGACGCTGAAGGAGACCATCCGTGGCTTCAAGATGATCTGCGACGGTGAATGCGATCACCTGCCGGAGCAGGCGTTCTACATGGTCGGCGGCATCGACGAGGCTTTCGAGAAGGCCAAGGCGATGGAGAAGAAGGTCGCCTGAAGGCTGCCTTCGGGAATCGGGAAAGGCGAATCGGAACCATCAGGCGCATTGCTTGCTCCCGATGTCGATGTTCACCAGTCCCGACTCCGCAGTTCCCATTCCCGTCGAACGAGCGAAGCGAGAAAAGACAATGACAACCATCCGCTGCGACATCGTCAGTGCCGAGGAAGAAATCTTCCACGGCGAGGCGAAGATGGTCATCGCGACCGGCGAAATGGGCGAGCTCGGCATCGCCCCGCGTCACGCTCCGTTGATCACCCGTCTGAAACCCGGGCAGGTGCGGGTCGAACTGGAGAATGGCGAAGAACAGTTCTTCTACGTGTCGGGCGGCATTCTCGAAGTGCAGCCGACCGTTGTGACCGTGCTTGCCGACACGGCGATTCGCGCGAAGGACCTCGACGAAGCGGCGGCGCGCAATGCAAAGGACGAGGCCGAGCGCATGCTTGCCAATCGCACCGACGCACTCGAGGTCGCGCAGGCTCAGGCGCAGCTTGCACAGGCAATGGCGCAGCTGCAGGCACTCGAACGCCTGCGTCGCGCGCTCAAGCACTGACCCTTCCGTTCGATGCAGATCCCCGACGCCGGCGCATGCCGGCGTCGTCGTTTGCGGCGCCGGCGATTCCTCAATCGACCGAATGCCCGCAAACACTCTGTCCAGCGTGCCCGAGCATGCGAAGTGCGACAGCATCGCCGACCTGCGCTGGATCGGACCGCGATGCGTTCCGGGCGTTCGCACGCCCGGGCAGGGATCCCGCGTCAGATGAGCGGCGTGATGTTCTTCTTCACACCCAGAAGCACCTTTCCATACAGTTCCTCGCACACCGGCGGCAGGACGAACGCATGCCGCGCCGCGGTGTTTGCATCACGCCAGATCCGTTGCATCGGATTGGATTCCGCGAACGAGCCGGCACCGTGCGCCGAGACCAGCGTGTTGAGCGCTTCGGTGACTGTCTTCGCGACATAGCCTGCATCGGCACGCACGCGGGCGCGTGCATCGAAGTCGAGATAGTCGTCGCTTGCCGCCGCACGGTCGACGTCATCCGCGGCACGGTAGGCATGCAGATGCGCGGTGTCGATCTTCATCGCCGCTTCGGCAACCTGAAGTTGAAATGCAGGCGAATCGACCTGGCGCCCATAGATCGTATAGGGGATGTTGCGTTCGCCTGCAGCGCCGATGACATGCTTGAGGGCTGCACGGGCGAGTCCAAGTTGCGGCCCCACCAAAGACAGCACGACAACGGGAATGAACGCGGAGCGGTAGAGCGATTCGTCCCGGTGCGAGGTGAGGTAGCGACCGTTGACGGCGGCCTCCAGCGACAGCAGGCGATGATCGGGGATGAATACCTCTTCGGCGACCAGGCAGTTGCTGCCGGTGCCTTTCATGCCCGACGCGTACCACGTGTACTGGATCGTCAGCTCGCTCATCGGCACGAACGCGAGGAATTGCCCCGCGGGCTTCCCCTTCGCATCGTGCTCCAGCACGCCGAGCATGCCCCAGGTCGCATGCAGCGAACCCGACGCCCAGAACCATTTGCCGGAGACGATCAGTCCGCCCTCGACGCGCCGCGTCTGAGCGCTCGGCGCGATGACGCCAGCCGCGCGCGCCGCCGGATCGGCGCCGAAAATCTCGTCCTGTGCCTGCGTCGACATCAGACCGACCACCCACGCCGCATTGTTGATGAGGCTGAGGACCCACGCGGAAGCGCCGCAGCCCTCCGCGACGATCGACACAATGTCGAGACTGGTGCGAATGCTGACCTGATAGCCGCCATAGCGCTTGGGCACCATCATGCGAAACAGACCCGCATCGCTCATCGCGACGATGTTCTCCTCGACGACGCGCCGCTCCTGCTCGGTTCTCAAGGCATTCGCTGCGAGGAGCGGCACCAGCTCCGTCGCGCGCGTCATCAACTGGTCGCGAATGGCCTGTTCGTGGTCGCTGGCGCGCTGGAACATCGGCGGTTCCGGTTCGCGTGGCGTGGAGTGGGTCACGGCTGCGCCTTACCAGCCATCGACCGCATTCCACTGCACGGTCGGCTCGTGGGCGTCGATGTGCTTGTACTTGCCGGTGAAGAAAATCAGCGGCGTCGCTTCCGCTCCGTGCCACAGATGCTCGACTTCGCCGATGTGCAGCAGATGGTCGCCGGCTTCGTGGATGTCGACGACACGCGCGACGACCTGGGCAAGACTCCCTTCCAGCAAAGGCGTGCCGCCACAGTCCTTGAACGGAACCGATACTCCTTCGACCGGACGCGACGAGAAATAGGCACTGAGATGCTGCTGGGCTTCAGACAGCACATTGACGCCGTACCGGTCACCGACCTTCACGAACGCATTGAAACTGGCTTCGCGACGAACGGAGACCAGAACGAGCGGCGGCGCCATCGAGACCGACATGAAGGCATTGACGGTCATGCCGGCAGGGCTGCCCTCGCGGATGAAGCTCACCACCGTCACACCGGTCGCGAACCGACCCATGACATCGCGGAATACACGCGGGTCCACGGGCGGAAATCGGGATTCCATCGTCATTGCTCGGGTTCCGGGTTGGCATTGATTCCCGGGAACGGGCGATCGCCAGCGACCGGACATTATGGCCAAATTCGCAGGCCCCGCCACGCAGGCCATTCCGGAGCGCTGCGCACACGCGTCGATGCATGTTTCTGCGCGGCCTTTTGCCGAGTCGTTCCGCCCCGGTCTGCTTTCCCTGCTATACGGCCAGCGATGCCCCTCGTCGAACGGCGGAAATTCAGTGCACCGCGAGGGCGGGCGCCCGACTAGAATGTGCGGCGCGTCTCATTCTGGAGCTCCCCGTGACCGGAACACCCCTGCATGTCATCGTGCTCGCTGCCGGCGAAGGCAAGCGCATGAAGTCTTCCAAGCCGAAGGTGCTGATGCCCCTCGCCGGCCGACCGATGCTCGCGCATGTTCTCGAAGCGGCGCGATCGCTGCAGCCGGCACGGATCCACATCGTCTACGGCCATCTGGGCGAACAGGTGCAGGCTGCGATCACCGATCTGGGCGATCTGGCCTGGGTGCACCAGCCCGACCAGCGCGGCACCGGGCATGCAGTCAAGCTCGCGATGCCGGGCGTCCCGGAGGACGCGCGTGTCCTGGTGCTGTATGGCGACGTGCCGCTGATCCGCACAGAAACGCTGCAGAAGCTGCTCTCGCTGCCCTTGCCGCTCGCCGCGTTGGTCACGCAACTGGACAACCCCTACGGTTACGGGCGCGTCGTGCGCGACGGCATCGGCCGCATCCGTTCGATCATCGAGGAAAAGGACTGCACTGCCGAACAGCGCGCAATCAGCTGGGTCAACAGCGGCATCCTCGCGGCCGACGCGCGGCGCATGCGGGTGTGGATCAACAATGTGACCGACGCGAATGCGCAGCGTGAGTACTACCTCACCGACGTGTTTGCGCAGGCCAACGACGAGGGCGAGCCGGCCGAAGCGAGCCTCTGCCTCAATCCGCAGGAAGTGTTCGGCGCGAACGATCCGTGGCAACTTGCAGGACTCGAGCGCATGTATCAACGGTCGCGCGCAACCCATCTCGCCGCGGCCGGTGTGCGCTTCGCAGACCCGGTGCGCTTCGACGCGCGCGGCGACGTCACGGTCGGGCGTGATGTCGAGATCGACATCGACGTGATCCTCGAAGGGCTGGTGGAACTGGGCGACGACGTGCGCATCGGGCCGTATTGCCGCATCCGCAATTCGACGCTCGCTGCCGGGACCATCGTGCGATCGCACTGCAACCTTGACGGCGTGGTCACGCATGGCCCATGCGAGATCGGGCCGTTCGCGCGTCTTCGTACGGGCACCGAGCTCGGCGCGAACACGCGCATCGGCAATTTCGTCGAAACCAAGAAAGCGCGCTTCGGCGAGAACTCGAAGGCCAGCCATCTGAGCTACATCGGTGACGCGGAGATCGGCGCCAACGTCAACATCGGCGCCGGCACGATCACCTGCAACTACGACGGCGTCAACAAGCATGTCACGACGATCGAGGACGACGTGTTCGTCGGCTCGAACTCGGCGCTGGTCGCTCCGGTCAGCATAGGCAAAGGCGCGACCATCGGCGCCGGATCGGTGATTGGCACGGAAGCACCGGCGGGCGAGCTCACGCTTTCACGTGCGCGCCAGCTGACGGTGCCGGGTTGGAAACGGCCCGGAAAGCTTACGCAGGAATAGTGCGCGAATTGCATCTGCGCACTGCTGTTCCCGCGCATCGATTCGACGGGACGGATGCATTGCCGTCAGGACGATCGGCGTTTCTCCATTTGCTGCAGCCGTTTCGCCGTGTGGTGAAACGCAATACGACCGTGAGCGATCCCGAGATGACGACGAAAATCCTGCGTGCAACCGTCGCGCTTACCTTGTCGTGCGCCGTGGCGGATGCGTGCGCCGCCGACTGGATGCAGTTCGGATACGACGCCGCACACAGCAGCAACAATCCCGCCGAAACCCAGCTCACGCATTCAAACGTGGCGCAGCTGACGCAGCGCTACGCGGTGACCGTTCCGGGAACTGTCGACAGCGCGCCTGTTTATCTCGCTGGCGTGGCGACGTCTTCGGGCACGAAGAATCTGCTGTTCGCACTCACTCGCCAAAGCGGAACCCTCCTC
>NZ_JBDSWZ010000047.1:0-4509 GCF_039926425.1 Dokdonella sp. | reverse complement strand
GCCCCGTCAATGCAACGCCGAACCGCGCGGTAACGATGTCGCGTTCGGGCTTCGGCTCGAGCTCTGCCGCACGCAGCGGTTGGGGCGGCAGCTCGCGCGGCGGCTGAGCCATGCGCCGCATCGCGATCGCCGAACGCGGCGACTGGAAGGCAAGCGCCGAACGCCTCGGCTTCCGGTTCCACACCATCGACGGCGCGCCGTACTGGGACGAGCGTGCCTACTACGCATTCACCCTCGAGCAGATCGAGCGCGACATCGAAGCGCCAACGGGCGAGCTGCACGAAATGGCGATGGACCTGGTCGGCGAGGTCGTCCGCGAGGAGGCGCTGCTCAAACGGCTGGCGATTCCGCAGGCGTACTGGGAATGGATTGCGCGCTCGTGGCAGGAATCATCTCCGCATCTCTACGGGCGAATGGATTTCGCCTACGACGGCAACGGGCCGGCAAAACTCTACGAACTCAATTACGACACGCCGACGTCGCTCTACGAAGCGGCGTTTTTCCAGTGGCACTGGCTGGAGGAACAGCAGCAGCGCGGTGCGTTGCCGCGCGATGCGGATCAATACAACCTGATCCAGGAATCGCTCGTGCAGGCATTCGGCACCATCGCCAGGCGCCTGCCGCGGCCGCTGTATTTTTCGGCCGTGCGCGATTCGCAGGAGGATGAAGGCACCATCGCCTATCTCGCCGACTGCGCGGAACAGGCGGGCCTTGCGACGCGGAAGATCGCAATCGAGGACATCGGCATCAGCGCGGATGGTCGCTACACCGACACCGACGACAACGTGATTGGCGCACTGTTCAAACTCTACCCGCTCGAGTTCATGTTCGAGGAAGAATTCGGATCCGCGCTGCCGGCGTCGAAGACCGTCCTGATCGAACCGCCGTGGAAAGCGATCCTCAGCAACAAGGGCATTCTGCCGCTGTTGTGGGAGCGCCACCGCGATCACCCGAATCTGCTGCCGGCGTTCTTTGAAGACAAGCCGGCCGACCCGCTCGCCGCCGGGTGGGTCCGCAAACCGCTGTTCTCGCGCGAGGGTGCAAACATCGAACTGCGCACGCGTGCGGGTGAGACCTTGCATTCCGATGGGCCATATACGGACTCGCCGCTGATCCGACAGGCTTTCCACGCGCTGCCGCACTTCGACGGCAATTACCCCCTGGTCGGCAGTTGGGTCGTTGCCGATCGCCCGTGTGGACTTGGCGTGCGCGAAGACGACTCGCTGATCACGCGCGACACCTCGCGTTTCGTTCCCCATGTGATCCTCTAGACGCGCCGAGGCTGCGCACTCGCTCCGTGCATGGCAGACTCCGCGCCAGGAGAGGGACTCATGCGCGGACTGATCGCACTGCCGATGCTCGCATGGCTGGTTGTCGCAGAATCTGCGCCGCCACCGGCACCGCCGCAATTCGTGCCTCTCGGTGTCGCCGACGGATTGCCATCCAACGTGGTCTACAAGACCGTGCAGGACCACGACGGCTTCGTGTGGATCGGCACGCACGACGGACTCGCGCGCTACGACGGCATCGGATTCCGCACGTTTAGGCACGAGCCGGACGATCCGGCGTCACTCGCGACGAACGATATCTCGTCGGTGCTGATCGATCGCGAAGGCCGACTCTGGTGCGGCGGCGAAGGGTCGGGCCTCAATCGTCTGGAGCCGGACGGCCAGAGCTTCACGCACTGGGTCCATCGAGCGGGCGAACTGACGACGCTCGGCAGCAACGACATGTTTGCGTTGGCTGAGGACACGGCCGGAACGATCTGGGTCGGCACCTACCTCGGCGGTCTCAACGGTCTCCAGGCCGACGGCAGTTTCCTGCATGTCGACCACGATGCGGAAGATGCGCAGAGCCTGCGCTCGAGCACGGTCTACGCGCTGCTCGCCGACGCGCGCAACCGCTTGTGGATCGGCACCGATGAGGGACTGGACGTGCGTGAGGCCGACGGCCGGATCGTGCACGTTGAACTGCCGTTGATGGCGGCGCGTCCTGGACCGTCGGTGGTGATGAACTTCCTGCAGGAAGCGGACGGCAGTGTGCTGGTTGCAACGTTGAAGGGCCTGTTCCGTGTCGACGCGGAGCTGAAATTGGCCGGGGAAGTCGCCGCGTCAACGCCGCCTCTGCGACTGTCGTCGCTGGCACGCGACGAATCGGAAGGCACACTGTGGCTCGGTTTGCTGCCGGGTCTGGCGCAACTGGATGCGCAGGGCGTGCATCGCCTCGATTCGGAGGAGGCGGCGCCCGGCGGATATCCGGGCACGCGCACGATGGATATCCGCTTCGACGCCGAAGGCGGCGGGTGGTTCGCACTGTTCGATGGCGGTATTGCACGCCTGCCGCCGCACTGGCGGAATTTCGCAGCGTTCCGCCATGTCCCGGGAAACTCGGCGAGCCTCATGCGCGCCCGCGTGCGGGCCATCGCGGTCGACGGGTCACGTGCCATCTGGGCCGCGAGTGGCCGCGATGGGCTGGATCGAATCGATCGCGCAAGCGGCGAAATCGAACGCTGGGGACAGCGGCTGCACGTCGAAGGAAGTCTGCTGACCGGCGTGTTGGCGGACGGAAACGACCACGTGTGGGTTGGCTATCAGACGCTTGGCCTGCGCCGCTATTCGCTGAAGACGCTCGACTTCGTCGCGCTGCCCACCGATGTCTCGCGTGTCGATTCGCTTCCTTCCGGATTTGTCGAGAACCTGACAAATGCTCCGGACGGAACGATCTGGGCGAGCGTGCATGGCGGCGGTGTCGTGCACGTCGCCAACGATCCGCCACGCATCGTGAAACGCTACGTCCCGTCGACGAAATCGCTCGGCGATGCCGACATTGCAATGCTCACGCTCGATCCGCGTGGCATTCCCTGGATCGGCACCGCCAGTGGCATCGAACGTTACGATGCGGCAACGGACCGCTTCGTCCGCATCGCCGGAATTCCGAACGAATCGGTGCGTGCGCTGGGATTTGCAGCCGACGGATCGCTCTGGGCGCATCGCCTCGGCGCGCTCGAACGCTATCGGATCGACGGCGCCAATGCCGTGCTCGAGCAACGATTCGACGCGAGCGCTGGTTGGCCGACGCTGGACGCGTATGCACTTGCGGTCTCTGCCGACGGCAACGTGTGGGTGACCTCGCCGCGTGGTCTGTGGCGTGCAGATCCGACGTCGAAGGCGATCCGCAGGTTCGACGCGCGAGACGGTTTGCCGAGCCAGGAATTCCAGACCGGCGCTCTTGCCGCCGGGCCCGACGGCGTGTTGTACGCAGGAACGCTCGGGGGCGCGGTCGCGTTCGATCCGGCTGCGCTGGAACTCCACACGCCACCGCCGCCGTTGCGGATCACTGCATTGAGTGTCCGCCGCGACACCGGCACGCAGTCGCTCGACGCTGCCGGCGCAATCGAGCTTCGCCACGACGACCTCGACTTCCACATCGAAGCGCGCGCGCTCGCGTATGCGAATCCGGCCGCCAACCGGTATTTCGTCAAGCTCGACGGATTCGACCGCGACTGGCTCGACGCACCGCGTGGAGAACGCACGTATCCGCGGCTTCCCGCAGGCGACTATCGCCTGCAGTTGCGCGCGCAGAACGCGGACGGCGTCGTCGGCGAGTTGCGCAGCCCGCTGGTCATCCATGTATTGCGCGCTCCATGGAAGACCCCACTGGCCTACGGCCTGTATGCGTTTGCCGCGTTGCTGCTGGTGTGGGCGACGACGCACGCCTATCGCAATCGCGTGCGCCGCCGTCACGCGTTCGCGCTGGCCGACGAACGTCGACGCGGATCCGAGCAGCTGGTCGAGGCGAAGTCGAATTTTCTCGCGACGATGGGGCACGAGATCCGAACGCCGATGACCGGCGTGCTCGGCATGAGCGAGTTGTTGCTTGGAACCGCGCTCGACGATCGGCAGCGCCGCTACGCAACGGCGATCCGGCAGTCCGGCGAGCTGATGTTGCGCGTCGTCAACGACAGTCTCGATCTGGCGCGAATCGAGGCGGGCAAGCTCGCGCTGGAGCCGTCACCGTTCGATCCGTGCGCAATCGTTCGGGAGGTTGGGGAACTGGAGACGCCGCTCGCACGCAGCAAACGGCTGTCGTTGACCATCGACATCGCCGCCGATGTTCCGCGCCAGGTCGAAGGTGACGCGTTGCGCGTCAAGCAGATCCTGTTGAATCTCGCGAACAACGCGCTGAAATTCACCGAGCACGGCGGCGTGACGCTCGGGCTCGCACGTTCGAGCGAAGGCGGGTTGCGTTTCAGCGTGGCCGACACCGGGCCGGGCATGGGGGAATCGCTGCGCGAACGTCTGTTCGGTCGATTCGAACAAGCGGACGGAGCCGCAAATCGCCATGGCGGCAGCGGCCTCGGGCTCGCAATCTGTCGCGAATTGGCGCAACTGATGGGCGGCACCATCGAGGTCACGAGCACGCTGGGTGTCGGCAGCACGTTCGTTGTCGTCCTGGACCTCCCGGAAGTCTGCACGCCGGTGCGCGCGGCGATTCCTGCTGATGGATCGA